>NZ_LR134388.1:0-302500 GCF_900637685.1 Legionella sainthelensi | reverse complement strand
TCACTTTACGTGTAGCAAAGGGGCATCAATCCCTTTTTACCCCCACAGTACTCACCCGTATTGAAAGTGCATTAAGTCTATATTATCAAGAGCAGGTAAAAATTAATCTAAACAGCGATGAGTCAGTTCAAGCCTCCCCTGCTCAACAAAAAGAACAGATAATGCAACAAAAACAAAAAAATGCTGAAAGTGCATTACTTAATGACCCCGTATTCCAGCAACTTCAGCAAGAATTTTCAGCAGAATTGGTCAAAAATTCTATTGTCTCATTACAAGATGACTTATAATATATGCGATTTAAACCCTAAACATATGAGGTCCTAACAAATGGATATGAATCAAAATCTTGGTAACCTAATGAAAGAAGCGCAAAAAATGCAACAACGCATGCAAGAAGCGCAACAGCAGTTAAGCCAATTAGTGGTTACCGGTGAAGCTGGTGGTGGCATGGTAGTAATTAAGATGAATGGCCGACATGATGCGACTGAAGTGAAAATTAAACCATCCATGATGGAAGAGGATGTTGAAATGCTCGAAGATTTAGTAGCAGCTGCTATTAACGATGCCGTACGAAAAATTGAAAAAGCATCTAAAGAAAAAATCAGCCAATTAACCGCAGGCCTTAATATTCCTACTGACTTAATGGGTGGCGATAAGGGCGATAAGGAATAATCCTAAGCATGGATATTTTAACTCGCTTGGTCGAAGCACTCCGCTGTCTTCCAGGCGTAGGCCCAAAATCTGCGCAACGTATGGTTTTTCACTTGCTCCAGCATCAACGGCAGCGAGGATTGCTCCTGGCTTCTTGCTTGGAGCAAGCAATGAATCAAATACAGCATTGTGAGCGTTGTGCTAATTACACCGAGCACAACCTTTGTGCTATCTGCCAAAACGCAGATAGAGACGCCTCCTTACTTTGTGTCGTAGAAAGTCCAGCCGATGTATCCGCTATAGAACAAAGCAATGCCTTTAAAGGTAAATATTTCGTCCTTATGGGAAAAATCTCTCCACTGGATGGATTAGGACCGGATGACATAGGGCTACCACGACTCAAAGAGCTTATCATTCAAGAAAATATTAAAGAAGTAATATTAGCGTTGAGTCCTAGTGTAGAAGGACAAACCACCATCCATTTTATTCATCAACTTTTGCGTGATCAGCCAGTAAATATGACGCAGTTAGCTCATGGTATACCTTCAGGCGGAGAATTAGAGTTTTTGGATGGTAATACTATAGGGAACGCTCTTCGTAACAGAGCAATAATCCATGTTTAAATCAGTATGCCGTAACAAGTATATGAGACTCTTTCCGAAGCTCACCCTAGACAGAAAGATACAAGAGAACCCCGAGTGTGTGGATACACAGTTACATGTAGACTCAAGAGCCATGTTAAAAAAACAGAATTTCTCTCCAGTAAAGATCACGAAAAAATCTTTCTTCCTATTATTGATGCTCCTCTTTACAGGTTTAGCAAACGCGTCTTTTTATAAAAATTTATGGCCCAAATGGGAGGTGAGTAATCCATTATCACATAAAGTAATTAACCATCAACTTTGGCAAACTTTTCTAAACCGTCGCGTCATTACTAATGAGGAAAATATCAATCTCGTTGATTATAACCATATGACTCAAATAGATTTAAACTTGTTGAAAGATTATTTAAAAAGCATGTCAGAAATCAATATTGATAATTACAACCGTAATGAACAACTCGCTTATTGGATTAATGTTTATAATGCGTTGACAGTACAAATTGTTGCTAACTATTACCCTATTACTACAATTCAAGAAATTAATATTTCGCCCGGTTTATTCAGTGTAGGTCCTTGGGGAGCTAATTTAATCACGATTAAGAGTACTCCTTTAACTCTGGATGATATCAATAATCGTATTATTAGAGCGGTTTGGAACGATCCTCGTACTCATTATGCTTTAAATAATGCCACTATCGGGGCTCCAAACTTAAGTAGAAAAGCCTATCAAGGAAATAAGCTAGAAGAACAATTAAATCAAGCGGCTACAACTTATATTAATTCTCTTAGAGGAGTGCATGTTGTCGAGGGAAATCTCATAACTTCTAAAATCTATGAATGGTATGAAGAGGACTTTGGCGGCACAAAACAAGATGTAGTTTTTCATTTATTAATATTTGCTAATGAACCGTTACAAAGTCAACTGAAGCATATCAATAGTATTGATGGTTATATCTATAATTGGCATATTAATAGTCCTACGACCGATCTTTGATGAAAAAAGTATGTAGGCTCGCCCTATTTTTAATTTTAAGATCTATAATTGACTTATAAATATAAATAGTCGTATTAAGATTTCTAATGAAAAAACTAATGAAGTATTTTCCTATTTTACGTACTTTATTTTATTCAATTTATGTTTTTTTGTTTTGCAGTTAGCATTGGTTTATACCAACAACAGTAGTTTTGTTAATGCGATAAAACTTCCGACACAAATTTGGATAGAATTAATCACAACGTTCATAATTCACCTCTCTCTTTATATACTATTGTCATTAATTCAGACATTTCTGCTTATTGGAATACTAAAACGCTCATGGCATTATTTTTCTGAGCAGCAATGGATTATTATTATTTGGGTACTCAGTGTTTGCGCCATACTAAGTGCAAATAGCTATTATTTTCCACTTAGTATATTTAGCAAACTCTTTTCACCTCCAATACCAGAATCATTTATGCTTATAGTATTAAGCGTTTCAGTATCAGGATTAAGCCTTTTAATCATTAACGGCATTATTTATCGAAAAAGTTTATATACGTTAGCAGTCATAGCCATTCTTCCTTTAATCGTAAATCTGACTCATAATCAACCTAGCCAACCCTCTACTAGTGAAAAACCTAACATTATCTTATTAGGAATAGATTCCCTAAGTCCAGATAGTGTTAACTCCAAAAGCATGCCTTTTTTCTCTAAACTAGTAAACCAAAGCACTCAATTTACTGATTCAATCAGCCCACTTGCAAGGACCTACCCTGCATGGTCAAGTATTTTAACGGGATTATATGCAGAACATCATCATGGCGAAGAAAATTTAGTAGCAAAAGATATGGTCAAAAGTGAGTTAAGTATCGCTTGGATGCTTAAAAGACAAGGATACACCACAATTTATGCGACAGACGACAGGCGATTTAATAATATAGACAAGGAGTTTGGGTTTGAAGACGTTATTGGTCCTAAGCTCGGTATTAATGATGTCATTCTTGGAACGTCTAATGATTTGCCACTCTCTAATCTGCTAATTAACTTTCGAATTGGCTCCTGGCTATTTCCTTATAATTACAGTAATCGAGCGAGTTATTTCTCTTACTACCCACAAACATTTACAACTAAATTAAAACACGACCTCGCCTCAGAGGTACACACTATGCCGGTTTTTTTGGGAGTTCATTTCACACTCCCGCACTGGCCTTATGCATGGGCATCATCCTTACCTGAACAAGTTAATAATGAATTTAGTCTTGAGAAAAGAGATGTTCTTTATCAACAAGCTTTAAAAAAAGTCGATAAACAATTTGAATCTTTTTTCATGTACTTACAAGAAAATCATTATTTGGATAACTGTCTTCTAATCGTGTTAAGCGATCATGGGGAAGTGTTGTACCATCCTAACTCTCGTTTAACTAATTATTCTAATTATCAAGGATCGCTTCCTAGCAAATTTGCAGAATACCTCAAAGAAAAAACCGCTACTGATTTAAATAAAAGTGCAGGTCATGGTTCAGATATATTAAGTCCTAAACAGTATCATAATGTATTGGCTTTCAGAATTTATAAAAACGGACAATTAATTACAAAGGATGACAAAATTAACACGAGAGTTGCATTAATTGATCTTTCACCTACAATTCTCGATTTTCTACATTTGCAAAATAAGCAAAAAATGGATGGAATTTCATTACTTCCTGCCGTGCTGAATCCTAACTATATTTTACCAAAACGGACGTTTTTTATTGAAAGCGGCATATTCCCTAACCAAAAATTATCAAAAGAGAAATCCATAAATATTGGTCATTTATTTTATATGGTTAACCCTGAAACAGGGGAGCTTGAAATTAAACCTAATAAAATGCAATATTTTGAAAAGCAAAAGCTCTATGGAATAATCAAAAATAATTGGGTGCTGGTCCTTTACCCCGATGATAAGAATTATATACCCGTGATTCAAAACCTCTCTACTGGTGCCTGGGATGATGATCTAAAAAGCAACTTTGCGAAAGCCACACCTGCTGCTCAAATGTATCTACAACTCCATCAGTTTTATGGAAAAAAACTCTTTTTGCCTTTACCTTAACTTTATAGCGTATGCATTAAGTTCGGAATAAAATACACATAAAGTTCGGTAAAAAAGTGTACGCAAATAGACGACTGGACTGGGCAAAACTATCTTGCACAATGTATAAAACTTAATAGCAGCTGACTCAGTAGAACTGAGTTGATTTTTCTAGGATAATCCGATTTATTAATTTGTTATAAAGGAGTAAAAATGAATCGTGGCGGTTTTTCCTGGAAAAGACTTGTTGGTATCTCTGCTTTAAAGGCCAAAATCTCAAGAAAGATTGGCATCCCGCTGACTCAATCTGGCAGAGAAAGAAAATTAGGTGCTTTTGTCATTCAATTATTACGAACCATATTATTAGAAAAAAAGAAAAAACAATAAGAGTTGTTGCTATTCACTTTACTCCTACGTGTTGCATAAAGCACGTAGGCCATAAGGGCTATTGGCCAAAAGAACCTAATTAATGTTGCAATAGCATAATGGGATTTTGAACTTACGAGTATCGAAAATAATTGCAAGCAGACAATAAACTTGCCAAAATTAGGCATCAATATCATGCCTAAACCTAGAGAGTCTAATGCTACAATCAAGCTATCTGCTATTTATTGATGAAGATCCAATCAGTGACGAGCTAAAAAATTATTTTGCACAATTTAATATAAAAATAGTTCAAAAAAAACAGCTTGAACCAATGCAAAATATATCAGGAGTACCTGCAGCAATTCTAATTCATTGGTCGATTTTAAAAAGTGATCCGCAGATGATTCATCAGTTTTATACAAACTATCCTGTACCTTTATTAGTGATAAACGGTACCGCAGATGAAGATGCATGTATTCAAGTACTCGAAGCAGGGGCTGATGATTTCATAGTAAAGCCTCTTTATCCCAGGGAGCTGCATGCGCGAATAAGTGCCATTAATCGGCGTGTTTTAAGAGCACAACACCACATTGAGTATGAAAAAGAAGTGCTTATTTTTTCCAACTGGAAACTTTATCCTGCATCCAGACAAGTTTTTCGCGATGACCATCAAGAATTGTCATTAAGTGCAGGGGAGTATGATTTATTACTCACTTTTGTTCAACAACCACAACGAGTTTTAGATCGAGAGCTTTTATTACAAATTACTAAAAATAGCGATCTAAATCCTTTTGATCGAAGAATTGATGTACAAATAAGCAGACTGCGTCAAAAAATCGAGGTGGATGCAAAAAAACCTGCATTAATTAAAACTATTCGCAACGGCGGCTATATGTTTACCGCACAAGTCATCGCGTTAAAAGAAAGTGATATAAGGTCTTAATTTTTATAGTCTTAGAAGCGGGACAAGCAACTCCTGGAAATGTATTCATGTATATCTGTTTGAACCACATCCCTTGAATGGAACGAGCACCACGCACTAAGTTCAATACAACGCTGCAAGGCAACTATTTTTTTGTTGCAAAAAGCTCTAGAATTTGTGGCTTTTTACCTATTTTAAACATTTTCACACTTTTAATCGTATTATCTCCTACTTTTAATATTTCAATACGATAACTGTCTATAGTTAAACATGATTCTGCTGGTGGAATGTAGCCAAGATATTCAACAATTAAGCCACTTAAAGTTTTGGGGCCGATATGCGGTAATTGCCACCCCATTAATCGATTTAAATGGCGTAACGTTAAACTCGCATCCACAATAACTGAGCCATCATTTTGAGGCGTGATATCTCGACTCAATGCAGCTACATCTGTAGTAAACTCACCTACAATCTCTTCAAGAATATCTTCCATTGTGACTAATCCTTGAATGTTTCCATATTCATCAACCACAAAAGAGCTGCGCTTTTTCATTTTTTTAAAATTCGAGAGCTGGACATTTAATGGGGTAGCCTCAGGAATATAATAGGGCTCATCCGCTGCATGCAGTAAACTATTAAGATCCAATTTATCTTCTATAGCCAGATTTAAAGCATCGCGCATGTGAATCATTCCTACTAAATCATCTACTGAATCACGGTATAAAGGTAGTCTGGTATGCTTTGCAGTTTCCAATTGCTCCAATATTTCTGACCAAGGTTTTTCGATATCGATCCCAACAATCTCTGATTTAGGAATCATGATGTCTTCCACTGTGGCTGTTTCTAAATCTAAGAGACTAATCAACATGCTTTTATGCTCAACAGGCAATAATCCCCCCGCCTCATGAACTACTGAGCGTAATTCTTCACCGGTTAATGCTTCTTTTTGCATTTTATCCACAGAGACACGGAATAAGCGTAAGACCCCGTTAGACATTGAACTGCTTACATAGACTAAAGGCGCAAAAATCCATTGCAAAATTCTTAATGGCAACGACGTGGCAAAAGCAACTTTTTGGGGGTGAATGGCAGCAAATGTTTTAGGAATCATTTCCGAAAATACTAAGATGACTAGTGTTAAAAGAGCTGTTGCTACAGCAATTCCAACATCCCCATAGAGATGCTGGCCAATCAAAGTTGCTATTGTTGAGGCAAAAATATTGGCCAATGTATTACCGATTAACACCACACTTAATAATCGATCCGGACGGGCAAGAATCTGATTCACTCTAATGGCTTGCTTGTTTCCTTTCTTTACTAGATGTTTTAATTTGTACCGATTAATAGACATCATTCCGATTTCAGTACCAGCAAAAAAAGCAGCCAGTAAGATTAAAAATAATAATAGGATGGATAGAGTAGAAAGATGAAGTTCCACCGAGTTTCCTTAAGCTTTTAGAACAGGAAATAAAGTATCACATGGTTTGAAAGAAAGCGAGATGAGGAATAAGTCCCAAAATCAGGTTCGTCAGAAAATTCCAGAAAAAGTAGCAGAGTCCTACAGTTCACGCCACTGCATTTCCAAGAAGGAAATAAGCCAAGATGTGCTCAGCACCATACCAACTTTAGGTATGTGGATCTACAGCCCGACGCTATTCGCTAAGAATGTGTCATTATTCATTATAATTATATCAAATGATGCCTACACAGAAGCACAGCATTTACCTGAGCATTTATAACATAACGTATTAATATTCAGGTAATGCTGCACGCTTAAACCAATGTGGTTTGTATTATGCTGGTGAATTTACTCATCTTAAAACGTTATTTATTCTCATTAAAACGAGAAACGCTGGATAAAATTTCTTTGAAAGCCTCGTCAGGGCCAACCCAACCATCGAGTTTCACCCATTTCCCTTCTTCTAAGTCTTTGTAATGGCTGAAAAAATGTTCTACTGATCGCAATAAATGCTGAGGCAAGCTTTCATAGGATTGAATGGACTCATAAATTTTAGTTAACTTGTTTGTCGGTACAGCTAGGATCTTAGCATCAATACCGGATTCATCCGTCATTTTTAACATTCCTACCGCTCTGCATGGAATAACAGACCCACCGACCAAAGGAACCGGAGTTACAACAAGCACATCTACAGGATCTCCATCTTCAGATAAAGTCTGAGGAATATAGCCATAATTAGCAGGATAAAACATGGGCGTTGTCAAAAAGCGATCCACGAATAACACTCCGGATTCTTTATTCATTTCATATTTTACTGGTTCACTGTGCATAGGAATTTCTATAACCACATTAATTTCTTTTGGTAAATCGCGACCACTACTGATTTTCATTAAACTCATTGATTCCCCCTCCCTTTAATAATCGAATAAAAATGAATAAGCTCTCACAAAATAAATTTGACCTAAAATTGTGAAAGGTACATATGGCGGCTATTATGCGAAAAATCATGCCAAAAGGCAAAGATAAGCTGTTGCAATATAAGTTAGCAATGTATAATAGCTTATTTATACATAATAATGAGATTGCTTATGAATTGCTTGTTTTGCAAAATTGCACAAGGTGCAATCCCTGCATCAGTAGTTTTTGAAGATGATGAGATAATGGCATTTCGTGATCTGAATCCGCAAGCTCCTAAGCATGTACTGATAATACCAAAGCAGCATATTTCTACGTTGAATGATGCCAGCGATGAACACCAAACCCTGTTGGGAAAAATGATGTTAAGGGCAAAAAAAATTGCTCACGCTGAAGGAATTAGTGATTCAGGCTATCGATTAGTTCTTAACATCAATTCCGACGGAGGCCAGACAGTGTATCATATTCATTTACATTTACTGGGCGGACGTCACATGACTTGGCCACCAGGTTAGGAATTACTATGGAACAATTATATACAGAACTATTAAAACTAATTGGTGAAGATGTAACTCGTGAGGGTTTGATAGATACTCCTGCACGTGCAGCAAACGCAATGCATTACTTGACTAAAGGCTATCAAGAGAATCTTGAGGACATTATCAATGGCGCTCTATTCGAATCTGATATGAGCGAAATGGTTATAGTCAAAGATATAGAAATGTATTCAATGTGTGAACACCATCTACTCCCCTTCCTTGGCAAATGTCATGTTGGGTACCTCCCTCATGGAAAAGTAATTGGCTTGTCTAAAATAGCACGTATCGTTGATTATTTTGCAAGACGGTTACAAATTCAAGAGCGCCTAACTACAGAAATAGCCAATTGTATTGAATCAATTACTGGCGCACGTGGTGTAGCCGTTGTTATTGAAGCAAAACACCTTTGCATGATGATGCGTGGCGTGGAAAAACAAAACTCGGTGATGACAACTTCTGTAATGCTTGGTGACATGCGTAATAACCCAACAAGTAGGTCTGAGTTTTTGACTTTAATTCATGGGAAATAAACATTGAAGAATCTGAATGTTTCCTAATCCGAGATAATACATAAAATGCATAGATGATACCTCACTTATGTTTATTTCGAGTCAATAATTATTTCACGGATCTTTTCATTTTCTTTATAGGTACGTAAAAGCATTACTCCCTGCTGAATCAATGTCTCTTAGGCTCAAGTTAGGAATTTCTGATTTCTACCTGCTCAAGGGCGATGCTTGCGTCTTTGTATAAAAATGAATTTCAGCTCAGGTTACGTGAAAAGGCTTCAAAGATATGTTGCGTACATCATTTATGCCACATTTTGATAGCGCACCAAGCTAAAAACCTAGGCCCGACACAAATACATCTTATTTTTTATGTCGGGCCTAGGTTAGACGCACATCATGATATGATGCAAATCACTAAAACTACTCTTCCTCATTACTGTCTTGAGAGGCCTCTACACTTGATGGCTCAGGACTACCTTCTTCAACGAGTGTCGCTGCTTCTTCATTCTTTGGTTTATCTTTCCATTCAAGTTTCACCCTGCCTTGTTTATCAATACCAGCAACAAACACTTCTATTTCCTGTCCTTCTTGTAAAACGGTATCGACTTTTTGAGCTCTATCATTACAGATTTGCGAAATGTGCAGCAATCCATCTTTGCCAGGTAATAGATTGATGAAGGCACCAAAATCAACGATTTTACTCACTTTACCTTGATAAGTTTGACCCACTTCAATTTCAGCGATTAAAGATTTAATTTGCTTTTGAGCTTCTTCTAATGCCTGCAAGTCAGGTGAAAATAATTGCACGACACCTGTATCATCTATATCGATAGAAACTCCAGTACTATCAATAAGACCTTTGATTGTCGCGCCACCTTTACCAATAATTGTGCGAATCTTATCTTCAGCAACTTTCATGGTAGTAATTCTAGGAGCATGTTGTGATAGTTCTTCCCTATGCTCTGCTAATGCATTATTCATTACTCCAAGAATGTGCATACGTCCTGCCAAAGCTTGATCTAGAGCTTGTTCCATAATTTCACTGGTGATTCCCTGAATTTTGATGTCCATTTGTAACGCAGTGATTCCATGCTCTGTACCAGCTACTTTGAAATCCATGTCACCTAAATGATCTTCATCCCCCAATATATCAGTAAGAACAGCATAACGATCACCTTCTTTAATCAAACCCATTGCAACTCCAGCAACAGGTGCTTTGAGCGGAACACCGGCATCCATAAGTGCCAAACTTGTGCCACAAACTGTAGCCATAGAACTTGAACCGTTCGATTCAGTAATTTCTGAAACAACTCTTAGAACATAAGGGAATTCATTTGACTCTGGTAGAACGGCCATAATCGCACGTTTTGCTAAACGGCCATGTCCGATTTCTCTGCGCTTAGGACTGCCAATCATACCCGTTTCCCCTACTGAATAAGGAGGAAAGTTGTAATGGAGCATGAAGCGGTCTTTTGTTTCTCCAGTAATGTTATCAAGTATTTGCGCATCCCGCTCATTTCCCAAAGTAGCAACAACTATAGCTTGGGTCTCGCCGCGGGTGAATAAAACAGAGCCATGAGCTCTTTCTAGTAACTTTGTGCGAATCGCTATAGGTCGTACTGTTTTACAATCCCGACCATCAATTCGAGGCTCTCCATCAAGTATGCGATTTCTGACTGTGGCGCTCTCTAGCTCAACAAATAGATTACTGATGATATCAGCATTCAATTCTTCATTTTCGGCTTGTAACGCTGTAATAGTCTGGTCTTTTAATTCGGCTAAGCGTTGATAACGCTCTTGTTTGTCTTTGATAAGATAAGCAGCTTCAACTTCATGTTTTATCATATCAGACACACGTGACTGCAAATTCACATCTACCTCACGAGGACTCCAGTCCCAACGCGCCTTGCCTCCTTGAGCAGCCAGTTCTTCTATTCCTTTAATCACATTCTTCATCATTTCATGACCGAACATGATCGCTCCGCGCATAATGTCTTCACTTAATTCTTTAGCTTCTGACTCAACCATCAAAATAGCACTTTTAGTTCCAGCAACAACCAGATCTAATTTAGAGTGTTCCAGCTCTTTTCTACTTGGGTTTAATAAATAAATACCATCTCGGTAACCAACACGGGCAGCGCCAATTGGTCCATTAAATGGAACCCCAGAAAGAGCTAAAGCAGCAGATGAGGCTATCATTGCTACGATGTCAGGAGACACTTCAGGATTTAATGAAAGAACTGTAGCTATTACTTGCACTTCGTTACAAAAGCCCTCAGGAAATAGAGGCCGAATAGGACGATCAATCAGTCTAGAAATTAATGTTTCGAGTTCTGTAGGTCTGCCTTCGCGTTTGTTAAATCCCCCTGGTATTTTTCCTACAGCGTAAAATTTTTCCTGGTAATTTACTGTCAGAGGAAAAAATCCACTGTTTTCACCACCGTCTTTTTTTCCAACTACAGTAGCTAACACTTGGGTACCATTCATACTGGCAAAAACTGCTCCATCAGCTTGTCGTGCTACTTCACCAGTTTCTAATATAAGAGTGTGGTCACCAAATGCTATTTCTTTTGTAAACTTCGCCACGTAAGCTCCCTCATTAAGTAATTATAACGAAAAAAAGGCGCAGAAAATTGCGCCTTTATTTAAAGTATTTGTTTTTATAAAGCACATTTCTAACGAAATGTTTTTGCCCATTAATCAATAAGAATCTCTCAATTCTAAAGATTGGATTAATGTTTGATAACGTGCTCCATTTTTACGCTTTAAATATTTTAATAATTTGCGACGCTTATTCACTAACTCTTGTAGCCCACGTCGAGAATGAAAATCTTTCTTATGTTCTTTAAAATGCTCTGTTAAATATTTGATACGGCTTGTAATGATAGAAACCTGAACTTCAGGTGAACCAGTATCTTTATCAGAACGTTGGTAATCTTTTACAATTGCTGCTTTATCCGCGCTATTTAGCGACATTATACACTCCCGGAACTACTATGTGTTCATTCAAAGGCAAACATTCTACCAAGGCAAAGTCAACGAAACAAGTACTACAAATTAATTTTGTGCAAAAATTTCATATTTAGTTCGCTTCATTCGTTAACTAAAATGAAAAAATTAGAAAGAAAGTAACCGTTTCGCTTTAATAGTACCATTGGTGCTTCGCTCACCCAACCCAATAAATTGTGCTCTTGCATCGTAAAGACGGACACAATCAGCCAGTTCAACATTTATTTTATTTGTGATTACTCTACCCTGCCGTATAGTAATCACTTCATCGTCCAAAAGCGTCACTTGCTCAAGATAACCAACAGCCCTATCTATAGGAATTAAACAAGCTTTTCTTTCGGTCAAAGACATTGCCTCTAATTCATCAAGAGAATACATAGGCATATCATTTAAGCCAGCAGTATAGACTCGATGTAAGTGAGTCACATGTGCTCCAACTCCTAATACATCACCGATATCTTCCACCAAATTTCGAATATAGGTTCCTTTGCTGCAAGTTACCGTCAAAGAAAACTGTACCCCATCAAATGCATTGAGTTCCAACTCGCTGATCAAAATTTCACGAGCGGGTCGCTCTATATCTATCCCTTTTCGAGCGAAACAATAAAGTGGAGTTCCCTGATGTTTTAATGCAGAAAACATAGATGGCACCTGTTTTATAACGCCCTTATGCTTTTCTAGAACTTCAATTAACTGCTGCGAAGAAATTGTAAACATATCTACTCGCGCAATTTCTTCGCCTGTTGCATCGGCGGTATTTGTCTTAATACCTAGCAAACCGGTAGTCTGATAACATTTATCTGCTTCAAGCAAAAACTGACAAATTTTTGTTGCTTCACCAAAACAGATAGGTAACATGCCTGTAGCAAGAGGGTCTAAGCTCCCAGTATGCCCTGCTTTTTTAGCACTTAATAATCTTTTTACTTTTTGTAACGCATAATTAGATGTCATTCCTTGCGGTTTATTAAGCAAAAGAATTCCATCAATTTTTGTTGATGAAGTACTACTCACTTTCATGGTCATCAGGCGGCGCTACTTTATCAATTAACCGACTCAATCGTTGTCCATACTCAATTGACTCATCATAAACGAAATGAAGTTGTGGAACTGTACGTAAGGTAATGCTACGCGCTAAAACACTACGTAAATAACTTGAAGCTGCATTTAAAATGGATGCGACCATTTCACGATCGTCATTAAGCACTGTAAAATACACTTTAGCATGCCCCAAGTCAGCAGCAACTTTCACTGCTGATATAGTCACAAATCCAGTTAGTCGTGGATCTTTTACTTCTTTCGGTATAATCTGAGCCAGCTTTCGCTGAATCATTTCAGCTACTCTGTCTGTACGTTTAAAATTATGACTCATCTATAGATCACGCTTAATTTCAACTGTTTCATATACTTCGATTAAATCACCTGGTCTCACGTCATTGTAATTTTTCACGCCAATACCGCATTCAAATCCTTGGCGAACTTCAATAACATCATCCTTAAATCTTCGTAAAGATTCTAAAGTACCTTCGTAAATAACCACATTAGCCCGCAACACACGAATAGGATTGTTACGCTTAATCACTCCTTCTACAACCATGCAACCGGCGATTGCACCAATTTTGGGTGACTTAAATACGTCACGAACTTCGGCGGTACCAACAATTTCCTCTTTAAATTGTGGTGCAAGCATTCCCGATAAAGCACCTTTAATTTGATCAACGATGTCATAAATAACACTGTAATAATGTATTGGTACCGATTCGTGTTCCGCAAGTTTTTTAGCACTACTATCTGCCCGCACGTTAAAACCAACTAAAATTGCATCAGATGCAATCGCAAGATGAACATCCGACTCGGTAATACCGCCTACACCACTAGATATAACAGCAACTTTAACTTCATCAGTAGATAATTTCACTAAAGCATCGGAAATTGCTTCAAGAGATCCTTGTACATCAGCCTTGAGGACAACATTCAGTGCTTTAGATTCTCCAGCAGCCATATTTTCCATGATGCCTTCAATTGTTGACTTTTGGCGTCTCGCAAGTTTTACATCACGGAATTTACCTTGGCGGAATAAAGCTACTTCTCGAGCTTTTTTCTCATCAGAAACCACTACAGCTTCATCTCCTGCATGAGGGATTGCAGATAGGCCAAGTACCTCTACTGGAATCGAGGGGCCTGCATGCTCTACCATATCACCATTATCGCCTACTAAAGCACGTACGCGGCCATATTGGAAACCGGCGAGAAGAATATCACCTTTACGCAAGGTACCACTTTGCACCAATACAGTAGCAACGGGCCCCCTTCCTTTATCTAAACGAGATTCAATAACTACACCTTTTGCAGCACCATCAGTAAATGCAGTTAGCTCTAAAACTTCTGATTGCAATAGTATTGAATCAAGTAAATCATCATCCCCATTCCAGATTTAGCAGAAATATTAACAAACATAGTATCTCCACCCCATGCTTCTGGAATCACTTCATGAACCGTCAATTCATTCATAACTCGTTCTGGATCAGCATCGGGTTTGTCCATTTTATTAATAGCAACTATGATGGGTACTTTTGCCGCTTTTGCATGCTGGATTGCTTCTACAGTTTGGGGCTTAACTCCATCATCTGCTGCAACAATCAAAATTACAATATCAGTTACTTTAGCTCCACGAGCTCGCATCGCTGTAAATGCAGCATGGCCTGGTGTATCTAGGAAGGTGATATCGCCTTTAGGGGTACTCACATGGTAAGCACCTATATGTTGGGTAATACCGCCTGCTTCACCTGAAGCAACTTTAGTACGACGAATATAGTCAAGTAAAGATGTTTTTCCATGATCAACATGCCCCATAATCGTCACAACAGGAGCCCTAGATTCGTGATGGCTTCCCTCAGTAATAGACTCACCTAAACCGGCCTCGATTGCGTCTTCTTTAATAACACGGGCTTTATGGCCCATTTCTTCAATAACAATCACTGCAGTTTCTTGATCAATCACTTGGTTTATAGTAGCCATTGCACCAAGGGACATCATAACTTTTATCACTTCTGCAGCTTTTACTGACATTCTTTTCGCCAATTCAGCAACGGTAATCGTTTCTGGAAGTAAAACTTCTCTTACTACGGGTGCAGTTGGCAAAGCGAAACCATGCTTTAATGATTCCTCAGCTTCTCTATATTTATCAGACTTTTCAGTTCCCTTACGTTTTTTGAATTTACTACGCCCACCGCGTCTATGAGTCTCTTGATCCTCTTCATCACGATCGTAAGTTTGGTATTTTGGCTTTTTCTTAGCTTTTCTAAAATCAGATGAATCAGGCTCAGGTACCTGCTCTGTGTGTTTCTTCTTAATAGGCTTTTCAAGTTTATGATCTTCTTTTAGTGATAGCTCAGCTATTTCTTCAAGCGCAGAGGTCTCTTCAGTAGTATCCGACACCGACTTTTCTAAAAATTGTTCTACCTTTTCTTCTTCACTGACAGGCTCTTCATTTTGTGTTTCTTGATTCTGTTCCACATTTGTTTCAGATGGCGTCTGTGCTGCTTCAAGAACTGATTCTGTAGATTCTTCTATAGAAGAAGTTTCAAGCACAATTTCCTCAGGCTGTTGTTCGGGTACAATTTCTTCTGCGGTGACTATAGGCTCTTCGGGTTCAGGTTGCTCTATGACAGGACTTCGCTTGACAAAAACTTTCTTTTTGCGAACTTCAATATTAACGGTCTTTCCACTATAAGCATCATGGCCAATAGTTACTTGCGATAAGCTTTTTCGTCTTAAAGTAATTCTTTCAGGCGCGACATTCGTATCGCGCAAAGAAGTTTTCTTCAAGTGATTGAGAAGAATTCGTTTTTGCTCTTCATTCACAGTTTGTTGATCATCTTTAAAAGATAATCCTGCTTCCTGTAACTGGTTCAATAGGCGCTCAACCGGAATACCCACAACTTGAGCTAATTGCTTAACCGTCACATCCGCCATATTTTAATCCCCTTTCTGCAGTAACTTTATTATCTGCGTATCATTTGTACTACAATATTATCAAAATATCCATGGCTCTATAAAAACCATGGCTCTCTAGCCTTCATAATTAAAGCAGCGGCTTTATCTTCTGTCATGCCATCAAGTTCTAATAACTCATCTACAGATTGCTCTGCTAAATCTTCCATAGATATAATTCCTCGAGTAGCTAATTGATTAGCGAGATCGTGGGTCATCCCTTCCATTGTGAGCAAAGAATCGTCAGGTAAACCAGATAAATCTTTATTGGAAGAAAGAGCCATAGTAAGTAAGTTATCGTTCGCTCTATTCCGGAGCTCTTCAACGATTTCTTCATCAAATTCTTCGATAGCTAAAAGCTCTTCTTTAGGTACATAGGCAATCTCTTCGAGCGAAGAAAAACCATGTGCTACTAATAATGTAGCTATTTCTTCATCAATTTCCAGTGCAGAAGTAAATAATTTAATAATTTTGCTAGACTCTTCTAAGTTCTTATTTTCAAACTCGTCTGTAGTCATAACATTCAGAGTCCAACCTGTTAATTGGCTTGCTAAGCGAACATTTTGGCCATTTCTACCAATTGCTTGCGATAACTGATCTTTTTCTACAGCAAGATCCATAGTATGTGTATCTTCATCAACTACAATAGAAGATATATCTGCTGGTGCCATGGCATTTATAACTAATTGAGCTGGATTATCATCCCATAGAATGATATCAACTCGCTCGCCACCAAGCTCACTGGAAACTGCCTGAACACGGGCGCCGCGCATACCAACGCATGCACCTACTGGATCAATACGGCCATCATTCGTTTTAACTGCGATTTTTGCTCTATTTCCTGGATCACGAGCAGCGGCTTTAACTTCAATAACATTTTCACCGATTTCAGGTACTTCAATGCGGAAAAGTTCAATCAGCATTTCATTACGAGTACGGCTGACAAATAATTGAGGCCCTCGTGCTTGTGGTGTTATTTCATATAAATAGGCTCGAACTCTATCATTGGGACGAAACATCTCATGGGGAAGCATTTCCGTTCGAGGTAAGAATGCTTCTGCTTTTCCACCTAGGTCAATAATAATATTGTCTCTAGTTACTTTTTTTACAGTGCCATAAATCAACTGTCCTAGCTTGCCTCTAAATTGATCGATCACTAACTCACGTTCTGCTTCTCTAACCTTTTGCATAATTACTTGACGAGCTGCTTGAGCTTCAATCCGACCAAACTCAATGGAAGGCATTGATTCTTCGATACGATCGCCTACGTTTACTGAAGGGTTACGAGTCCTGGCTTGTTCTAAAGTAAGCTGGCGATCTGGGTATTCAAGATCATCATCATTCACGACATCCCAATATCTAAAAGTTTCATGATCCCCAGTACGTGGATCTAATTTAATTCTGACTCCAATATCTAGCCCAAAGATCTTGCGAGTTGCAGACTCTAATGCGGCCTGAATAGCAAGTATAATAACGTCCTTACTTACACCTCTTTCGTTTGATAACGCCTCTGCAACCAGTAACAATTCTTTGCTCATTGTTCGCCTCTCTATACTGTCAAACTTGCTTTCACAATATTTGAAAAAAGTAATTCGTGATCTTCATTGCCTAGATTAAGCACTATAGAAGTTTCAGAAGCTGAAACTAGAGTGCCAATTAATTTACGTTTACCGCCAAGTGGCTTAAAAGTTTTCACCTGAATCTCCTGCCCCAAGTATCGTTGATATTGCCAACTTTTAAACAGAGGCCTAGGGATACCAGGAGAGGATACTTCTAAACTATAATTACCATGAATTGGATCCTCTACATCAAGTAAAGCACTTACTTGATGGCTTACTGCTTCACAATCATCAATTGTTATTCCATCAGATTTATCGATGTATATTCGCAATAAAGAATGCTTACCTTGTGAAAGATATTCACATCCCCAAAGTTCATAGCCCATATCAGCAATTGAAGGAGCTAATAAATGTTCTAACTCATCTTGTATCATAATATTTATTAATTTCAATAAGGCATATCAGCCTAATACAAATACAGTACAGTAACCTAGCTGAAGATAAACATCCATGCCGAAATCCTATAGGCAGAAATTTCGCAGAATGACTTTATTCTCCAGGGCTACTATTATCTTTGTGCAGTTACAAATTAAATATAATCCTAAAAAGTTGATTTACTGTGAAGGATTGTATGTAAACCGTTTCACTGTAATCTAATTACCTTTTTTAAGATAATAAAAAACCCCATAAATGGGGTTCTTAATAAGTGGTAGCGGGGGCAGGATTTGAACCTACGACCTTCGGGTTATGAGCCCGACGAGCTACCAGGCTGCTCCACCCCGCGTCAACTGATGAGAAGTATACTGAGACTCTTCGTTCTTAGCAAGTACTTTCGTTCAAGTTTGTTAATTAAATGTGTTCTGCATCAAAAAAAGCCCAATTTATGATGCAGAAATAGGTTATTAGGGATTAAGAAGCAAAAGCATTGATACACATTACTATTAAAGCACTGGGAAAAATACCCAAATAAAGCAATGATAAGCAGTTGAAAGAGAAAATAAAAACGTTACCTTTATTTACAATAACCGGCTCATTACTAATAGGCTTATCGAAATACATTAATTTAACAATACGCAAGTAATAATAAGCACCGATAACTGTAAAGAATAGACCCACTACTGCAACCCAAGTCATTTGTGCATCGACTAAAGCTTTCAGCACGAGTAATTTGGTTAGAAATCCAACTGTAGGAGGAACACCTGCCATTGAAAACATAATGATTAGCATCATAAATGCAAGCCAAGGGCTTCTCTTGCTAAGTCCCTTTAAATCGTCAACACTGTCAATTTCCATTCCTTGACTTGACATTAAGACAATCAATCCAAAAGCAGCAGCTGAAGTAATTGCATAAACTACAATATAGTAAAGAGCTGCTGAATATCCTGACGCACTTGCTGCTAGAATACCAAACAAAGCATATCCTATATGGGAAATCGCTGAATAAGCCAGTAAGCGTTTAATACTACTCTGAACTACTGCAAATAAATTTCCTAACCCTGTTGACAACAGCGTAATTACCAGCAAAATTTGTTGCCATTGCGTACTGATATCTACCAATCCAATAGTAAGCAACCTAAAAGTCATACCAACTGCAGCGATTTTGGGTGCAGCACTAATAAATAATGTAACGGAACTGGGTGCTCCTTGATAAACATCAGGAGCCCACATATGAAAAGGTACAGCAGCTAATTTGAAAGCAACTCCTGATAAAATGAATACTAGCGCAAAAGATAGTAATGCATTTTGTTGTTGCCAATTTGCTGCAATTGCATTGGCAACATCCAAGAGATCTAATTTCCCGGTAGCGCCATAAATTAAAGACATACCATATAAAAGCATAGCCGATGCAATGGATCCCATTACAAAATATTTCATTGCAGCTTCAGAAGAATCACCATCTGTTCTGCGAATAGCTGTCATGGCATACAAAGGTAACGATAATAATTCTAAACCTAAAAATACAGTTAACAAGGAATGAGCAGAAACAAGAAGCATCATACCTAGTGCAGAAAACATACCTAAGACATAATAATCACCAGATGGCATTTGACGCTCATCTATATAGTTTCTTGAATAGATGAAGCTAAGCAAAACAGTAATGTAGATAAAAAACTTCATGATATTAGCTACATCGTCACTAATAAATAAACCACTCAAAGTAATAACTTTATACATCCCAATGTAAAAAAAGCTAATTAAGGCAGCTATAATCAATCCGATACAGGATATAAAATAGGCGATTGACTTATATCGATGCCTTAAAAATAAATCGGCAAGCAATGCGATACAGGCTGTAGCTAAAACAACCATTTCAGGAAGTGCTACATGAATATTTTCTAGTAATGCTGTCATATTGATTAACCTTGATTACAGTTTTGATTGGCTTGCTAATGCTAGAGTATGACTTACAGTTTGATGGATATACTCTAACAATGGCTTAGGATATACACCCATAACAATTACTGCCAAAGCAAGCAAGATATAGGCACTTAACTCAAAGCCCGTAAGGTCTTTTAATGCTGCAACCTTCTCATTAGCTATAGGACCAAAAATGACTCGTTTATACATCCAGAGGTTATAACCTGCTGAAGTAATTAACGTTGTTGCGGCCCAAAATGCAACCCAGAAGCCCGCTTTAAGCGAACCTATAATTACCATAAATTCTCCGACAAATCCCGAGGTTCCTGGAAGCCCCGCATTTGCCATACAGAAGAGCATAAAGAACGAAGCGAAAATAGGCATCGTATTTACGATTCCTCCAAAATCCGCTAATTTTCGTGTATGCATTCGATCATAAATATACCCGACACCAGCAAAAAGACCGCTAGAGACAAAAGCATGTGAAATCATTACGACAATTGCACCTTCTAAGATCAAACCGGCTCCACTTAAACCTGATTGTTTCGCAATGGCAAAAATGGCAAAAGATCCAAGGGTTACAAACCCCATATGCGAAATTGAAGAGTATGCAATAAGTCGTTTCATATCTTTCTGAATAATTGCCACCAAAGCAATATAGACAATCGCGATTAAAGATAGAGCAATCATTACCCCAGCATATCGACTACATGCATCAGGCACTATGGGTAAAGAAAAACGAATAAATCCGTAAGCTCCTAATTTTAGTAAAATTGCCGCTAAAACGACAGATCCACCCGCTGGTGCTTCTGTATGAGCATCTGGTAACCAAGTATGAACAGGAAACATAGGAATTTTTATGGCGAAACCTAAGAAAAAGGCAATAAAAATCAATGTTTGTGCTGTCATACCAAGTTTAATGGCATAAAAGGCTTCAATATTAAATGTACCAGCGATATATCCCATATATAAAAAGCTTGCCAGCATTAGCACCGAGCCCAAAAAGGTATATAAGAAAAACTTAATGGCAGCATAAACGCGATTATCTGAACCCCAGATACCGATAATCAGATACATGGGAATCAGTGTTGCTTCCCAAAATATATAGAATAAAATGGCGTCTAAAGCTGAAAATACTCCAACCAATAGGCCCTGCATAATTAAAAATGCAGCTAAATATTGAGAAACTCTATTGGTGATGCTCTCCCAAGTAGCTAAAAGCACAATTAAGTTAGTAAAAACACTAAGCACGATGAGTAGCAAAGATAATCCATCAATACCTAGGCTATAGCTAATCCCTAAAGCCGGTATCCATGGAAACTCTTCTAGATATTGCATTCCTAATATTTTGGTATCAAAACCTGCAATAAGAGGGATACAAAGCAACAAGCAAAGTATTACCGTGAATAAAGCCAAGTAGCGTGAAATATTCGGGTTACGATCATCTCCTACGAGAAGAACAAAAACACCGCCTATTATGGGCAACCAAATTAGTAAATTGAGCAAATAATGCATACCTTCACCCTATATTCAGCCGAGTATCAACCAGCATAAAAATCCAAATAACCCCAATACCATTACTGCCGCATAATGATACAGATAACCACTTTGTATCGCGCGACCTTTAGCTGAAAACCATCTAATAAGTCGACTACTGCCATTTACAACCATTCCATCGATTAATTTCTGATCACCGACGTTATAAAATATTCGTCCTATTCCCTTGGAGCCTTTGACAATAAATAAATTGTTAAAGGCATCGAAGCCATATTTATTAACAAGTATTTTATAAATTAGTGAAAAGCGACGTGCTAGTTGTCCTGGGATAGATGGAGCAGCTATATAGCAAACCCATGCAATAGCTACACCAATTAAAGTAATCCAAAGTGCCAAGGATGACACTGAATGCAACATACTTTCAAAAGGTGAAGTAATTTCATGAGCCATCTCTGCAAGCACATTATGTTGCGGGAGTACAAACAAAGAGGAGCTAATTAGGCTCGGGGTATCAAATAGCATAGGCATATAAAGTACATAGCCCAATATAACAGAAGGGATAGCTAGTAGAACAAGCGGGAGCCATACAACCCATGGTGATTCATGGATATGAGTTAAGGTGTGCTCATCCATACGTGGTTTACCATGAAAAGTCATAAATAAAGATCTAAAAGTGTAGAGTGCCGTTACTCCTGCCCCAAGGAGTACACAATAATACGCATAACTACCTCCTGGAATCTGTGATAATTGCGCTGCTTCAATAATTGTATCTTTTGAATAAAATCCTGCGAAAGGCGGAAACGCGCATAAAGCTAAAGAGCCTATAAAATAAGTCACATAGGTAATGGGCATTTTATTCCACAAGCCACCCATTTTTCTCATATCTTGTTCATGATGCATACCGATGATTACTGAACCGGCACCAAGGAACAACAACGCTTTAAAACATGCGTGTGTTAGCAGATGAAAAATACCTGCACTATAAGCCGAAGCCCCCATGGCCACCATCATATAACCTAATTGAGACAGAGTTGAATAAGCAACAACCCGTTTAATGTCATTCATAACCAAAGCTAAAATTCCGGTGAAAAGCGCACCGCTGGCACCAATTACCAATACAACACTTAATGCAGTAGTAGAGTACTCAATAAGCGGGGAGATACGCGCTATCATAAATACCCCAGCTGTAACCATAGTTGCAGCATGTATAAGTGCGGAAATTGGAGTCGGACCTTCCATAGATTCAGGTAACCATACATGCAAAGGTATTTGTGCCGATTTACCCATGGCCCCAACATATAAAGCCAAACAAATTACAGTCATCAATGACCAGGGATGTCCTTGAAATAACTCTATATTTTGAGTTGCTAAGTAGTTTGCATTTTGAAATACAGTTGCATAATCAATACTCCCTGTATACGCAAAAACAAGCCCAATACCTAACAGGAAACCGAAATCGCCTACGCGATTCACAATAAATGCTTTCAAGCTGCCTTCATTAGCAGACTCTTTCTGATACCAAAATCCAATAAGCAAATAGGAAACAAGACCTACACCTTCCCAGCCAAAAAATAATTGTAAGAAATTGTTCGCAGTCACCAACATCAACATCATAAAGGTAAATAGCGAAATATAGCTAAAAAACCGTTGATATCCATCATCATCTTCCATATACCCAATACTGTATATATGTACTAGTAACGATACAAAGTTAACGATAACCAGCATAACGGTACTTAACGGATCAATCAAAAATCCTATATTAAACTCAAATGGAAGAATTAGCCCACCTGTTGCCCAATGATATACGACTGTGTTCTCCGTTGGGATGCGTCCTGAGAAAAGTTGACACGCTATATATACGGATACTGCGAAAGAGATCGCAACACCCAAAATGGTGACAGTATGAGCTCCAGCTCTTCCTATTTGATTACGAAAGAAGCCAGCAATCATAGAGCCTACGAGGGGCGCTAAAACAATTATTAGACAAAGTTGTTGGATACTCACAATGTTAACCTTTTAAATGATTCATCTTATCAACGTTAATGTTACCTCTATTTCTAAAAAGCAACATCACTATGGCTAAACCTATAGCCGCTTCTGCAGCAGCCACAGTTAATATAAAAAAGACAAAGACTTGTCCACTAATTTCGCTATAATAATGTGAAAATGCAACAAAATTCGTGTTCACTGCGAGTAACATTAATTCGATGCAAACTAGCAATAAAATGATGTTTCTTCGATTCATCATAATGCCAATAAGCCCAAAACCAAATAATATAGCTCCTAAAATTAGGTAATGATTAACAGGTATCATCTAGAATTCCCCAATATTTATTTTTCTGCTTTCATATTAATTAATTCTACTCGCTGATTTTTATGCGTTAGAATCTGTTGTTTGACATTTTGTCTTTTCGATTTTCTTGGGCCTCTATGCACCAAAGTGATTGCGGAAATGATTGCTATTAGTAATAAAGCAGCTGCAATCTCAAAAGCCAATAAATAATCGGTATACAACACCATACCTAAAGCTTCAGTATTTGATAATGGTCGTTGCGCTTCAGTGGCATTTTGTTTTTCCTCTAGTAGTTGTGAGCTAATTGCATAACCTTTAACCTCTACGTTTTTCTTAAAGGTCCCTGAAGGAATAGACACCATTAGAAGTCCAATGAACAAAGCTACAAGAATCAGCCCAAAGGGTAAATAACGTTTATGGCTCTTCATTATTTCAACATCAATGTTAAGCATCATGACGACAAATAAAAATAACGTCATCACTGCGCCTACATAAACCAACACAAGAATAAGCGCGAGAAACTCCGACTCAGCAAGTATCCACAAAGCAGCACTGGCGAAAAAAGCGAGTACGAGGAATAACACGCTACGTACTGGGTTATCTTGGATAATTACCATAAAGGCAGCGCCAATTGCTAATGCTGCAAAGACATAAAAAATTACTTGAACTAATAAATCATGCATAAAAATTACCTCATCATCGGTATTTTTCGTCAGCAGCTCGATCCGCTGCAAGTTTTGGTTCCATCAAATCACCAAGTGCCAATAGCTTTTCTTTGGTCATAATGTTTTGACCTCGCTCACTTACATGATAATGATGTATGGGGGTAACAACAATAGAATCTACAGGGCAAGATTCCTCACATAAACCACAATTAATGCATTTAAACATATCAATATCATATCGTGTGGTGCGACGGGTACCATCTTCACGTGGCTCTGCTTCAATTGTGATGGCCAAAGCAGGACAAACAGCCTCACATAACTTACACGCGATACAGCGCTCTTCACCATTTGGGTAACGGCGCAACGCGAGCAACCCTCTAAAACGGGGAGAAATGGGTGTTTTTTCTTCGGGAAATTGCACTGTTATTTTTTTCTTAAAGAAATATTTACCGGTTAACTTTAAACCCAATAATAATTCTATTAAAAGAAAACTTCGTAAGTAATATTTTATATTTTGATATGCTTTTTTCATCGGCTTCTCTATTAATCATCAAAACCAAGGTTTGAGATGTGTTATAACCATTAAGGCAGTTACAATAATCCAAACGATGGTGACTGGAATAAGTACTTTCCAACCTAAACGCATAAGCTGGTCATAACGATAACGAGGAAAAGTTGCCCTGATCCACAAATATACGTAAAGGAAAAAGCATACTTTTACGAGCAACCAAACAAAACCAGGAACAATAAAAAAAATGTCTTCTAAAATCGGCATCCCCTCAAATGGAGACATCCAGCCACCGAGAAACAAGACACTAAGTAATACTGAGATTAGAATCATGCTGGCATATTCGGACAAGAAAAATAGTGCAAATCCTATCCCAGAGTATTCGACGTGGAACCCTGCAACAATTTCAGACTCTCCTTCAGCCAAATCAAAGGGAGCTCGATTTGTTTCAGCAATTCCTGCGATCCAAAATACAAAAAGAGTGGCAGCAATGGAATAAACCACCAGTGTAAAATACCCCCTCTCTGCGAATTGACCACGTCCGTTAGGTTCATGCTTCCTGCTGCGAGCAATACTCCTACCAAAGCAAAACCCATCGCAATTTCATAAGAGACAGTCTGTGCAGTACTTCTTAAGGCACCAAACATCGCATATTTAGAATTAGATGCCCAACCTGCAATGAGCACCCCATAAACACCTAACGAGCTCATTGCAAAAATATAGAGCACGCCTGCATTAATGTTTGCTAGAACCACTCCTTCTTGAAATGGAACGACAGCCCAGCCGACCAATGCAGGCACCAATGCAAACAATGGTGCAGCAATAAATAGGTATCTATTCGATCGCGTAGGAATAATGATTTCTTTTGTAATCAATTTAACAAGGTCAGCAATAGGCTGAAGCAACCCTTTAACACCTACTCGGTTTGGACCTATACGAGCCTGGATGTATCCTATTACTTTACGCTCAGCGTAGATCAAATAGGCTACACAAAGTAACAAAGGGATTACTATCACTAGTATTTTAATGATGACCCAAATTAATATGCTAATATCTTGCAGCATTTCTTTACCTGCCTAGCGCTTAATAGTTATTGCAGCAAATGAATGACCCAAATCTACCGTCTCAGGCATCGCGTTTGCAACCCATACAACATCAGCCGCAATGCGCTCATCACGTTTAAGCGGCAATGTTATCTCAATATCTCCCTGAGATACAGTAGCAACATCATCTAAATTTAATCTATCTGCTGTTTCAGGATTGATGCGTATGCATGCTGATTCTGCTGCAGCACATAATTGCAGCTCTTTAGCATTTCTGACAATTGCATCACTACGGTATAGAGGCCACTCGCCCACTCGTGCCAAAGATTGATTCATTAATGGCAAACACTCAGGATAATAAGGTTTATATTCATGCTCCATCGTAATTGCAATAATATTTTTTATTTCAGTTAAGACATCTTCAGTCGACATATACTCAAAATCATGGCAGTGGAGCAAATTGCCTAGCACTCTTAAAATCTTCCATGCGGGACGAGAGTCCCCATGTGGGGACAAAGCCCCTTTTACAGTTTGCCAAGTGTTATCGACATTAATATACGTCCCTGAAGTTTCTGCATAAGGAGCTATAGGTAAAATTACATCTGCATAATCATGCATTGAATCATGTTCATAAGCACTAAGCAGCACAACAAACTCTGCGGCAAGCATTGCTTGTCTTGCACCAAATGGATTAGCGAAATCAAAGCCAGGTTCAACACCCATTAAAAAATATGCTTTCAGTTTTGCATTGATCGCTGACTGGACATCCATGCCTGGACTGGAGATCGATTTTCCAGCTGTTGTCCTATGTGGAACCATTCCTGCCATCCATGCGCCAGCACTATTAGCACCTTGGGTTAGTCTTAAGACTTTTGCACCACTTAACTTTTCGATCAGGAAAATAAAGGTACGCAATAAGGAAGCCTCTGGGTGATTTTCGCAAAGTGCACCAGTCACTAGGCATGCATTATCTTCTTTTAAAGCTTTAGCTACATTTCGAACGGCTTCATCTGGCTCTAAGCCTATTAATAATTTTTGTATTTCCTGTGGTAAATTCTTTATATTATCTGTAAGAGCTAAAATAAGTTTGGCTAAGTGCATTGGCATTTCCAAAGGGGAAATTATAAAGCGCTCAGTCAGATCAAAACGGTATTCGAAATCTACTGGATTAATTGCATAAATTTTGGCTCCATTACGAAACGCCTTACGCAGTCGAACACCTGCCAAAGGAACTTCGCGATCGATGTTGCATCCAACAAGTAATATTGAATTTTGATTTTCGATATCCGCATAAGTTAAAGAACTTTTAGGTGTTGTTGTTTGATTGTCTTGATCTTTAAAATCAACTTGTTGCACTCTGTGATCGAGATTATGCACGCCAATTTCGCGCATAAGTTTTTGCAATAAAAACAGCTCTTCTAACGTAGACGAACTTGATGCAAATGCACCTACTTGCTCCGGTCCATTATTTTTTATAACCCGGGCGAGCCCATCTGCTGTAAATTTTAGTGCTGTTTCCCAATCAACGGTTTCCCATTGGCCATTGCGTTTAATTTGTGGCTGAGAGGCCCTGGTTGTACTTTTTAAGCCAAGATAACTGAATCGATCCCGGTCAGAGAGCCAGGTTTCATTAATCACTTCATTTTCTTTAGGAACAACACGCATTAACTCGTTTCTACGTGTATGTAAGTAAACATTTGATCCCAAACAATCATGTGGTGCAATACCTTCATGTTGGGTCAACTCCCAAGCTCTTGCTGTAAAGCGAAACGGTTTAGAGGTTAATGCTCCGACAGGACACAAATCAATAATATTACCAGAAACCTCGGACTTCATACTATGCTCAACGTAGGTGCCGATTTGCATGTGCTCACCACGTCCCGTCGCGCCTAGCTCTCTTAATCCCGCGATTTCTTCGCCAAAGCGAACACACCGAGTACAATGGATGCATCGGGTCATTTCAGTAGAGATAAGCGGGCCTAAATTATCGTCATCCACGGAACGTTTTGTTTCTTTATACTCTGATGAACCTGAACCGAATCCCATAGAGTTATCTTGTAATTCACATTCCCCACCTTGATCACATATTGGGCAATCTAAAGGGTGGTTAATAAGGAGAAACTCCATCACCGCTTTTTGGGAATGTAATGCTTCTTTGGATTTAGTAAATACTTTCATCCCATTGGTAATTGGCGTTGCGCAAGCAGGAACAGGCTTTCTGCCATTTTCAACTTCAACTAAACACATACGGCAGTTTGCTGCCACTGATAGTTTTTTATGATAGCAGAAGCGTGGAATATGTATGCCTGCCTCATCTGCAACCTCAATGATCATTTGACCATTTTCTGCTTCAAATACTTTACCGTCGATTTCAATAGTAGTAGTCATAGTCAAACCTTTTATTTTATGCTGCGACGATTGAGCGTTTATGTTTCACAAAATATTCAAATTCATCGCGGAAATGCTTAATAAAACTTTGTACAGGCCAAGCCGCTGCCTCACCTAATGCACAAATTGTACGTCCTTCGATATTATTCGCAACATTGACTAATCTCTCTACATCCCCAGGTTCGCCATGGCCCTCTTTGATGCGGTGTAATAAACGGACCATCCAGCCTGTCCCTTCCCGACATGGGGTACATTGACCGCAAGACTCATCCATATAGAACTCTGCAATACGATACAGCGCATCTACCATACAAGTAGTTTCATCCATGATGATCACCGCACCAGATCCTAATCCTGAACCAGCTTTTTGAATGCTGTCATAATCCATATCCAGGCCCATCATAATATCGCCTGGCAAGACAGGCATCGACGTCCCCCCTGGGATCACTGCTTTTATCTTTCGTCCTCCGCGAACTCCACCGGCTAACTCTAGGAGCATTTTAAAAGGTGTACCTAGCGGGATTTCAAAATTTCCAGGCTTATTTACGTGACCACTAACGCTGAAGCACTTAGCTCCTCCATTATTCGGTTTACCAATTTTCAAAAACCACTCACCGCCTTTCTCCATGATAACGGGGACGGAAGCAAAAGTTTCAGTATTATTTATTGTCGTAGGTTTACCGTATAAACCATAGTTTGCAGGAAATGGTGGTTTAAATCGTGGTTGACCTTTTTTTCCTTCGAGAGAATTAAGTAAAGCCGTTTCTTCCCCGCAAATATAGGCACCTGCACCTAAGTGATTGTACAAATCAAAATCAATGCCAGAGCCTAAGATATTTTTGCCCAATAAACCTGCAGCATAAGCTTCTTTTATGGCCATCTCGGTATGTTCGTAAGGGAGCCAAAACTCACCGCGGATATAGTTATAACCAACCGTTGCCCCCATGGTATATCCAGCTATAGCCATGCCCTCAATCAGCTGATGAGGATTAAATCTCAATATATCTCGATCTTTACAAGTGCCTGGTTCACCTTCATCTGAATTGCATACCACGTATTTTTGTACTGGATTATTTCGATTCATAAAGCTCCATTTTAATCCAGTAGGGAATCCTGCGCCGCCTCGACCTCGTAATGCAGAAGTTTTCAGTTCGTCAATAATATGCTGAGGAGAAGTTTGTTCTTTTAATATTTTTCTCCAAGCACTGTATCCACCAACACTTTCATATGCAGATAGCTTCCAAGGCTCTGGTAGATGAAATGTTCGATAGCAAACTTGATTTAATTCAACCACGGCAACCACCTCTATCTTTTATTGGTATTGTTCCAACACTTTGTCAATTGATTCAGGAGTCAAATTTTCATGATAGTCCTTATCAACCTGCATCATCGGTGCATTAACACAAGCCCCCAAACACTCCACTGCTCGCAAGGTAAAGCGCCCATCATCCGTAGTTTCACCCAATTTTATATCTAATTTTTTTTCTAGATGTTTCACAACCGCAGCTGAATCGCAGAGCATGCATGAAATATTGGTGCATACATTTATTAAGTGCCTGCCTAGTTGTTTGTGCTCATACATCGTATAAAAACTGGCCACTTCATATACTGCAATTGCAGGCATATCAAGGTAATCGGCGATTGCATCCATTAGTTCAGTAGTTAAATGGCTATGCTCTTCTTGGACAATCCGTAAAGCACTCATTACCGCAGATTGTTTTTGATCCATAGGATATTTTGCTACCCAATGATCAATTTCTTTTATTCTCTCGGCCGCGACTAGTTGACGCAAAATTTTTGCTGAATTATCAGACATTTCTAAACCTTCTATTTAGGGGGTCGTGCAAAAAACTTACATGACTCACATCATATCTTATATCATCATCTTGACATTTCATTTGCAAAATGTTTCATGTATCACTACTCATATGTGCTTGTACTTCATCAAACGTGTCAACTCGATAGCAATTCAAGCACAAGTCATATAAATTTCTACGATTTTAATTAAAATCATCCAAGGTTATAGCTAAAACCATGCAATGACAACGTATAAAATTAACGATCAATTTCACCAAATACTATATCCTGGCTTGCCAAAATAGCGACACCATCGGCGATCATGTGTCCGCGAGTCATTTCATCATAACTTGATAGATGAGCGAACCCAGGAGCACGAATTTTCATTCTATAAGGTTTGTTAGCTCCATCAGAGACCATATAAATGCCAAACTCGCCTTTAGGAGCCTCAACTGCACTGTATACTTCACCTGCGGGTAAACAAAAACCTTCAGTAAATAACTTAAAGTGATGAATCAACTCTTCCATGTCGGCTTTCATTTCAACACGTCGGGGAGGAGTAACTTTATGATCATCTACTCGAACTGGTCCAGGATTTGCCCTCAACCATTCAATACATTGTCTAATGATGCGATTTGACTGTCTTAACTCTTCTACACGAACTAGATAGCGATCATAGCAGTCACCTGTTTTACCTACAGGAATATCAAAATCAACACGATCATAAGCAGCATAACTTTGTTTTTTTCGTAAATCCCAGGCAATTCCAGACCCACGAAGCATAGGACCTGTAAATCCCCATTGAAGTGCATCTTCAGGCGAAACAACACCAATATCAACTGTTCGTTGTTTCCAAATTCGATTATCGGTTAATAATGTTTCATACTCATCGACGCAACGAGGAAAACGCTCAGTAAATGCCCACAAAAAATCAAGCAAGCTGCCATTACGGTATTCATTTAGCTTTTCAACCTCACGATCATTATGCCATTTTGATGTTTGATATTTAGGCATAGCATCAGGTAGGTCTCGCGCTACACCACCAGGTCTATAGTATGTAGCATGCATGCGCGCCCCAGACACAGCTTCATAGCAGTCAAATAAATCTTCTCGCTCTCTAAAGCAATATAAAAAGACCGTCATAGCGCCGATATCAAGTGCAATGGCACCCAACCATAAAAGATGGTTCAAAACTCGCGTTACTTCATCAAACATAGTGCGGATATATTGAGCACGCAAGGGGATTTCTATACCTAATAGTTTTTCGACCGCGCGCACATATGCATGTTCATTACACATCATAGAGACATAATCGAGCCTGTCCATATAACCAATGTTTTGTATATAAGGTTTGGTTTCTGCTAGTTTTTCTGTAGCCCTGTGTAATAAACCAATATGAGGATCAGCCCGTATGATCGTTTCGCCTTCAAGCTCAAGAACTAAACGTAACACACCATGTGCCGCTGGGTGTTGTGGACCAAAATTTAAAGTATAGTTTTTCAATTCAATCATTTTCGCTACCTTTGTTACCAATATAACGGTTATCATTACGAATAACCTTAGGTACTAAAACTCTAGGCTCAATATCTACTGGAGCATAAATGACTTTTTCAGTTTTTGCATCATAGCGCATTTCAACATGACCACTAAGTGGAAAATCTTTACGAAATGGGTGTCCGATAAAACCATAATCCGTCAAAATACGTCTTAAATCAGGATGTCCTTCAAATAAAACACCATACAAATCATAAGCTTCACGCTCAAACCAATTTGCTCCTTTCCATAAATCATGTACTGATGGAATAATTAAGTGCGACTCATCAGCAAATACTTTGACACGTATGCGATGATTTTTTTTAGTTGAGAGCAGGTGGTACACTACAGCAAAACGAGGTTTATCAAGTGTATAAGCTTTGGCCTCTTGACGCTCAACTCCGCGACAAAAACCTTTCTCTGTTGCTGCATCTGTTTCCCAATCATATTGACCATAAAGCAAATAATCTACCGCACAAAGGTCAATAAGTTGATCAAAACAAAAAGCATCTAAATCACGTAACTCGAGCATTACGGCCTTCAGATTTGATGCCTCAACTTCAATGGTTACTTCATCATGAGCGACTGATGTAGTGCTGATGTAACTTGCTAATTCACTCTTGAGTTGTTCAACCAAATAATCATTTTTTGTCATCTAATATGCACCTTTGATAATCTTACGCTTCTAAGATTTTTTTATGCCTGATTTTGTTTTGCAATTGAATTATTCCATAAAGTAGCGCTTCAGCAGTTGGAGGACAGCCTGGCACATAAACATCTACAGGAACAATACGATCACATCCACGCACTACCGAGTAGGAATAGTGATAGTATCCACCCCCATTAGCGCATGATCCCATGGAAACAACCCATCTAGGTTCAGGCATTTGGTCATAAACTTTGCGCAAAGCAGGAGCCATTTTATTACATAATGTGCCTGCAACTATCATCACATCAGATTGACGTGGACTAGGGCGAAAAATAATTCCGAACCGATCCAAATCATAACGGGCAGCACCAGCATGCATCATCTCTACTGCACAACATGCTAAACCAAATGTCATAGGCCACATAGAGCCACTACGTGCCCATCCAACAAGTTTTTCGACAGAAGTCGTAACAAACCCACTTTTTTGCAATTCAGCAACCGCCATAGCTAGCCTCTAAGCAGTTAAATATTAATAAAAAAAGAGTACTCCCAATCGTATACCTCTACTTCTAGAGAACGATCGGAAGTGAATATTTGTGCACCTAAAGATCATTCCCAGTCAAGTGCACCACGTTTCCATTCATAAATAAAGCCAATCACCAACAATCCTAAAAATAACATCATTCCCGCAAAACCAAACCAACCTATTTTGCGCAAAACTAAAGCCCAAGGAAAGAAGAAAGCTGTTTCCAAATCAAAGATAATAAAAAGTATCGCTACGAGATAAAAGCGAACATCAAAAGGGATATGTGCATTTTCAAAAGCACCAAATCCACATTCGTAAGGTGCGTTTTTGGCGTTATCAGGCATATGCTTTGAAAACAGGCTACCAGCGCCTATCATCGCTAAACCTAATGCAACTCCAATAATTATGAAAATGAGAACTGGAAAATATTGAGATAGCATTTTTGTACCTTGCACGGATTAAAATGGTGCCGAAGGCCGGACTCGAACCGGCACGGCTTACGCCACCGCCCCCTCAAGACGGCGTGTCTACCAATTTCACCACTTCGGCTTGTTTTTTTATTTATTATTACGTCTAACCATTTCTTTTTACTTTACAAAATATAGTAAAAAGATTTACTTATTCTTTTTATCATTGTTATCAATCGGAACTGGAATCGAATTCGCCGGTACAGTAGTTTGCTGCGGAATTACTTGTTGTTCCGTTTTTTGATATTGCATGGATACTAAATAAGATAACAATAAACTGGTGACAAAAAAAGTTAGTGCTAAAGCACCCGTTAGTTTAAATAAAAAGCTTCCAGTTCCTTGGCTACCAAATAACGTATTTGAAGCGCCTGAACCAAAAGCTGCGCCTATATCAGCGCCCTTACCATGCTGGATAAGAACTAAGCCAATTAAGACTACTGCAACGATTACATGAATCATTAATATCAATTGATACATTTCACAATTTCCACAAACTGTTTCGCGTTCAGCGATGCTCCACCTACCAAACCACCATCAACATCTGGCATCGAAAATAGTGCTTTTGCATTATTTTCATTTACACTACCACCATAGAGGAGGGGTAGTTGTTCTGCATCGCTATCATTTATTTCTGCTACTAACTTTCTAATGAATTTATGAACTTCCTGAGCCTGCTCCGGTGATGCAGTTTTTCCTGTACCTATTGCCCACACAGGTTCGTAAGCTACTACACAATTACGAAAGCAATTTTTATCTTGTTTACTTACTGCCAGTAATTGATTTGCTATTACTTGTTCCGTATGTCCTTTTTCACGCTCAATCAGAGTTTCACCGACACAAAGAACAGGTATCATACCATGTTCTTTTACATGGTGGAATTTTTGCGCGACAAAATTTTCATCTTCATGAAATCCATGTCTTCTCTCAGAATGACCTACCAAGATATAACGACAGCTAAAATCTTTTAACATTGGAGCAGATATCTCTCCTGTATAAGCGCCAAAATCTTTTGGATACACATTCTGCGCCCCTAAAGCAATAGTACATCCCGCAATCAAGTCTTTTACTTGCGGTATATAAATTGAAGGCGGCATAATTACTACCTGGGTATTTTGAACAGATTGCAGTAGCTCTTTAATCTCATTGGTTAATTGAACTACCTGGTGTAGCTGACCATTCATTTTCCAATTGCCAGCGACTATTTTCTGTCTCATTAATTGACCCTCTTATTCTCCATTGCGGACTATACCCAAACTCAGCCAAGATGTGTAGTCTTATTGCATTTTTTTTATTAAATGCTTTTCTGTTATGAATTAAGTATGATCCAATAATCTACTTAACGAACTCATGCTCATCAATTTGACTTATTTCATCACAAAGCTTTTGTGCGTATTGTTTTACTAAAGATTCGTTTATGCCTTCTACCATAACCCGTAGCAGAGGTTCTGTACCCGATGGTCTAAGCAGAACTCGCCCTTCACCTTTTAAACTTTTTTCTAAAACTTTAATTCGTTCAATTACTTGAGGATTTTTTGCTAAAAGCTCTGCATGATTCGTTTTGAAATTCACAAGACTTTGAGGTAATAAAGTAATACCCTGGGTAAGCTGTTGTAACGTTTTACCTTGTTTCACCATCATAGATAGTACTTGCAATGCAGCAACAATTCCATCCCCTGTTGTTGTTTTGTCCAAACAGACAATATGACCAGAGGGTTCCCCACCAATTTTCCAATCATTTTTGTGTAAGGCCTCTAAAACATATCGATCACCAACCTTTGAACGAATAAATGGGACACCTAGATCATTAAGAGCGCGTTCTAAGCCATAATTACTCATCAATGTTCCAACTACTCCTCCGTGTAATACACCACGCTGGTGTCTATCTTTGGCAATAATATATAAAATTTGGTCCCCATTAACAATGTTACCTTCTGAGTCGATTAATATGGCGCGATCTCCATCACCATCAAGACCGATGCCTATATCGGCTCCCGTACTAATTACTTTTTGTCTTAATAATTCAGGTGATGTTGAGCCACAATTTTCATTGATGTTAAAGCCATCAGGGCGATTCGCTATCGAGATAACTTGGGCGCCAAGTTCAGCAAATACATTGGGAGCAACGTGATAAGTCGCGCCATTAGCACAGTCAACAACAATTTTTAACCCTGATAATCGGGTAAGAGATGGGATAGTAGATTTACAAAACTCAATATAGCGTCCTGTTGCATCATTGATTCGAGTTGCCTTGCCCAATTTTTCAGAAGGCACTGTTTGCATCTTTTTTTCCAGCTCTTCTTCTATAGCTAATTCAACACTATCCGGTAGCTTTCCACCTTCTGCAGAAAAGAATTTGATCCCATTATCTTCAAACAGATTATGCGAAGCGCTGATCACAACACCCGCATTAGCTCTTAACGTTTGTGTTAAATAAGCAATGCCTGGAGTTGGCATCGGACCTAATAATGCAACATCAACTCCGGCTGCAGATAGGCCCGCCTCTAAAGCGGACTCTAACATATAACCAGACACGCGAGTATCCTTTCCTATAACGACTTTTTTACGGTGTCCATTAGCCAATACTTGTCCAATAGCCCACCCTAACTTTAGTACGAATTCAGGATTAATATTTGATAGTCCTACATGCCCACGAATACCATCCGTACCAAAATATTTTCGCTGATTCATCCTACTTACCTCTCATTTACTCGATACTGCCAGGGAATGGAACATCCGCATGACAGATCATATTGATCATATGTAATGCTTGTTTTGTTTCATCGACATCATGCGTTCTTATAATTCCAACGCCTTTCAATGCAGCATATACAGCCACTGTAATACTGCCGATTAAACGATCGTCAACCTCTTTTCCAAGTATCACTCCAATAGTGCTCTTACGTGATGCACCTAAAAGCAATGGCAATCCAAATGAAGCAAAAATATCAAGCTTTTTAACCAAGAGCAAATTATCTTGTACGCGCTTTCCGAAACCAAAACCAGGATCCAAAATAATATTTTGCCGATTTATTCCTTGACGCTCACATTCAGTAATACGTTCTTTAAAAAAATTTATTATTGCTGGAAGTACACCTTCTGAATAATAAGGCTCATTCTGCATATTCTCAGGTTCCCCCTGCATATGCATTAAACAAATGGGTACTGCAAGTTTTGCAGCCATTGCAAGTGCTCCACCGGTGCGTAATGCATAAACATCATTAATTAGATTAGCACCAGCATTTACAGCAGCTTCCATCACTTCAGGCTTATTTGTATCGATAGAAATGCAAATATCTGAATCAAATCGAATTTGTTCAATTACGGGAATAACTCGTTTTAATTCAGCATCCACGGATATTTGCTGTGCACCAGGCCGAGTGGATTGTCCACCAATATCAATTATATCTACTCCTTGGGTAATTAATTGAAATGCATGTTCACATGCATGATTTGCTGATAAAAACTGGCCTCCATCAGAAAAAGAATCTGGCGTAACATTTAAGATACCCATAATTAATGGTTTTTCAGGAAGGCTATCTGGCATGAGTTGGTGTTGATGCTTCAACCAACTCATAAATTGCTTTGAATCCACCTGCTTCTCTCACCTATGGCTCATAATTTCAGTGCTCTTCAGCAGGATTTACTATTACTTCAGGATCAGTTGGTTTTTCAGGTAATTTATTATTATTGATTACCTCAGAACCATCTAGGGGTTTAGATGACCCCCAGTCTTGTGGTGGTGAAGGCTCTTTACCCGACATAATTTCTTGGATTTGTTGAAAATCTATTGTTTCATATTTTATTAGGCTTTGAGCCATTAAATGGAGTTTATCCATATTAGTGACCAAAATTTCTTTGGCTCGCTTATAGTTTCTATCAATAATTGCCCGCACCTCATCATCGATTTGTTGCGCGGTTCTATCTGACATTTCTTTATGTTTATTCATAGAGCGACCTAAGAATACTTCCTCTTCCTCTTCACCAAAAGTAAGTGGTCCTAAAGTCGATAACCCCCATGTTGTAACCATTTTACGAGCTATTTCAGTAGAACGCATAATGTCATTTGAAGCACCTGTAGTCACACTTTCAGGACCAAAAATAAGTTCTTCGGCAATTCGTCCGCCAAATAAGCTAGATAATTGGCTTTCGAGGCGACGTTTACTATGACTGTATCTGTCTTGCTCCGGGAGAAACATCGTCACACCCAGCGCACGTCCGCGAGGAATGATAGATACCTTATAGACAGGATCATGTTCGGGTACACATAGACCTACAATCGCATGACCTGCTTCGTGGTAGGCGGTTAGCTTTTTCTCATTATCATCCATCACCATGGAGCGTCGCTCGGCTCCCATCATGATTTTATCTTTAGCGTTATCCAACTCCATCATACTGATTTTACGCTTATTAGCTCGTGCAGCAAATAAAGCTGCTTCATTGACAAGATTTGCTAAATCTGCACCAGAAAAACCGGGAGTACCTCGAGCAATGGCCATCACATCGACATTAGTGTCTACAGGGGTTTTTTGCAAATGTACTCTTAATATTTGCTCTCGTCCTCGTATATCAGGCAAAGGTACTACAACTTGGCGGTCAAAACGGCCGGGACGCAATAATGCAGGATCCAAAACATCTGGGCGGTTAGTTGCGGCTACAACAATAACGCCTTCATTACCCTCAAAACCATCCATCTCAACAAGCAATTGGTTCAATGTTTGTTCGCGCTCATCATGGCCACCACCAAGTCCCGCTCCTCTATGACGTCCTACAGCGTCGATTTCATCTATGAAAATAATACAAGGAGCGTGTTTTTTTGCTTGCTCAAACATGTCACGAACCCTAGAAGCACCTACCCCCACAAACATTTCGACAAAATCAGAACCTGAAATAGTGAAAAAAGGTACTTTAGCTTCGCCTGCAACAGCTCTGGCTAAGAGCGTTTTACCGGTTCCCGGAGAACCAACCAGGAGTACCCCACGTGGAATGCGTCCTCCAAGATTTTGAAATTTAGTAGGGTCACGCAAAAAATCAACCAATTCTTTAACTTCTTCTTTTGCTTCATCAACCCCAGCTACATCTGCAAAAGTAACTTTGACTTGATCTTCACCCAGCAAACGTGCACGCGATCTGCCAAAAGACATCGCACCGCGGCCACCACCTCCTTGCATTTGGCGCATAAAAAAGACCCAAACACCAATGAGAAGCAACATCGGAAACCAGTTGATAAACAAATGCAGGAGGAAACTTTCTTGTTGTTTTTCCTGACCACTTACATCAACTTTACTTTTTAACAATTCACCAAGTAGTGCATTATCTTGCATCGGCATGTAAGTTACAAAACGTTTGTTATTTTTGGTGATCCCTTTGATGATTTTATCATCTTCAATAGTGACTGAATTGACCATACCTTGATCAACTTCTTTCAAAAACTGGCTGTAAGAAAGTTTCTCAGCAACCGAGTTTCGAGGGCCGAAATTACTGAAAACTGAAACAAGCACTATTGCTATAATCAGCCATAAAAATAAATTCTTAACCATGTCGTTCAAAGTATTAACCTCGTTAGTGACGAACTGCTTTATATTGTGCAATCAAAATTATTAGATCATAAAGTTACTATAAATTGTATCCCTTTGCCAGCAAATAGGTTTCTTTTGAGCGAGCACGTGAAGCCAATGGCTTACGGATGACTACTTTTTCAAAAGAAGACCTCGCTTGTTTTACTAAATCATCGAAACCTGAACCATGAAAGACTTTAGTTAACATGGCTCCACCAGGTTTTAACATTTTTTCAGCAAAATCAAAAGCCAGCTCAACCAAATACATTGCACGCGGAATATCAATTGCTTTACTTCCACTCATATTTGGGGCCATATCTGATAATAACAAGTCTACACTGCGTTCAGGAATCAAATTTATTAATTTTTGGAATACTTCTTCTTCTCGAAAATCACCAAGAATAAAATGGACATCAGGCAAAGCATCCATGGGTAAGATATCTAAAGCGATAATATGTCCACTGCCTTTCAATTGCTCAGAAACATACTGCGTCCATCCTCCTGGAGCTGCGCCAAGATCGACTACTGTCATTCCTGGTTTAAGTAATGACTCCTTATCATCTACTTCCTTTAATTTGTATACTGCACGACTGCGATAACCCTCTGCTTGCGCTTTCTTTACATACACATCATCAAAGTGTTCTTGCAACCAGCGTTTACTGCTTTTAGTACGCTTCATAAATTTTTATAAAGATTTCAATATGTATTATGATACTGAATTTCACTACCTTTTCCCAGCAAAACGTGCAATAATTTGCCATTTTATCATTTACCCTCCAAATGACTTAGGTTAATTGGAAGATATTTAGGATTATTATAGTGGATACGTCACAGAAAAAATCACTTAAAGCAAAAGCGCATCATTTAAAACCAGTTGTTCTTCTTGGTGCCAAGGGCTTAACTGAAGCAGTGATTGCGGAAACGGATGTTGCCTTACTTTCCCATGAGCTCATTAAAGTAAAAATAAATGGCGCAGAAAAAGAAGACCGACTTAGTATGGCTCATGAATTATGTCATCAATTGAAGGCTGAATTGATACAAATGATCGGTAACACGGTTATTGTGTATCGTAAAAATGAAGAGAAACATAAGTGACAGAACTCTAAGTATTGTATACACTAGACCTTACTATTTGGCAAATAACATATTCCCTTCACCAGCTAGTCCCTACAATTACTTAAGGACGGCATAAGGGATAACTACATTATCGTATGGCCTATGATATTAAAATACATACCAAATGCGCTTACTTTGTTGCGCTTAATATTAATCGTTCCTTTTTTATTCTACTTATACCGTCATGAATATGTTATCGCTTTTTATTTATTTATTCTCGCTGGTCTTAGTGATGGTTTAGATGGTTTCTTAGCAAGAAGCTTTAACTGGCAAAGTTTTTTTGGCTCTTTTGTCGATCCCTTAGCCGATAAACTATTAATCGCTTCCAGCTTCATTTCATTAGCGTTAATCGGCATACTACCTTGGTGGTTAGTTGCATTAGTCTTTCTTAGAGATTTAACTATTTCTCTTGGGGTGGTAGCATGGTACCACTTTATTCGCCAAAAACTAGAATTTCAACCTACCGTTTTGAGCAAAGTCAATACTGCATTGCAACTCACTTTAGTGACTTCATGCCTCTTTGAATTAGCTTATTTTCCTTTTCCTAACTATCTATCGACCACGTTGATCTGTTTGACGACTGCAACCACAGCAATTACCTACATTGATTATCTTTGGACCTGGGGTAGAAAAGCCTGCCCTAAAAAAGAAATGTCAAAATGAATAAGCAGTTAGCTTTAGCAATAAAATTGAATGATCAAGCAAGCCTAGAGGATTTTAATTGGGGAAATAATAGGCTGCTGCAACAACAACTGGAAAACATGCTCCATTACAGAGAAAATCGCTTACTTTATCTCTGGGGTGTTTCAGGAAGTGGCAAATCACATTTATTACAAGCATGTTGCCAAGAAGTTAACTCAACTCAATCAGCTATCTATCTTCCTTTGACCCTTCTTAAAGAGTGGGGACCACAAACTATAGAAGGAATTGAAGATCAAACATTAATCTGTATTGATGACATTCATATTATTGCTACAGACTCTATTTGGGAAGAAGCTTTATTTCATTTGTATAATAAAGTTAAAGATACAGAGAGAAATATTTTAATTATTTCTGGGAATCAATCACCGGCAACCATTCCGATTAAACTTGCAGATTTACGTTCCAGATTAAGCTGGGGTTTAGTCATTCAACTAATGGAGCTCGATGATGAAGATAAAATTAATACGTTAAAACACCATGCATTAAAACGAGGCTTTGATTTACCAGAGAGCGTTGGTCAATTTCTACTTAATAGGTGCTCAAGAAATATGCATGATCTACATCATATACTTAATCGTCTGGATGATGCATCTCTCGAAGCACAACGAAAAATAACGATTCCCTTTGTAAAAAATATTTTAAATATTTAATGAATCTCCTCATGCTTGAGGTTTCAAACGACACCCAAGGACATGATTTCTTGATTTTCACGAACAACAGGTGAAACTGAGGATTTAAGAAAAGAATAAAAATTGGTACTTACTCGCAGATCCCCCACCGCTTTATTTTGAGTTGTATTTGAAGTCAAGGGTCGTTCGCACCTATTGATTCGATGCTCTAATTGAGCAAGTCTTTCAGTGACTCTTGCTGTACCAATCACTTTTTCTTTTAAACTTGCTAATTTCTTTGCTTCTATTTCCAACGCGTTTTTATCACATAATCGCTGTACTTTTTCCTCATTCAATCCAAACCAATTAGTCACTAATTTTTCCAATCCCGGACGCTCAACATACCAATAAATGCTGAGTGCGGCCAATCCCACAAGCACGCTAAAAACAATTATCGGCCAAAAAGTCGGGAGTACCGAATCCCAAACAAGGCTTGAAATAAAAAGAGCAACAGATTGCCCTGCAAAAAAACCACCACCAAAGAAAAACAGTCCCGATACTCCAGAAAGAGCAGTCTTAATCATTTGTACATTCTTGCTATTTAAGGCCTCATCAAATTGCTTACTGGCTCCGGCAAGAAACATTAAACGTTTCTGCAAGATAGAGAGTATTAATTCCAACTGTTGCAAATCTTCTTGTGACATCGCTACAAGAGTATAGCTGTTAATTTTCTTCCTAATTGCCTTGATCTTTTGTAATTGGGATAGATAAGCATCTAATAATTTATACTCACTTAGTTTAACGCCCAAAGCATTAGACACCTTAACTAAGTCAACTCCCAAAAAAACAATAATGGAGAGCAAAATAAAAGCAAGTCCTATCCCTAGCACAATTGAAGGTGACATAGCAAACACACTCAACATGGTTACAACACCATCAAAACCTTGGCACGCAGTGACTAAAATTCCGGCTGACGTGAGAAAAAGAAATTTGGTCTTGCTCATTGCAGAGGAATCATTATTATCTCTTTTCTCTATTCTTTCACACTCACCTTTCATAGATAGGGCTAAATCACACAAAAACTCTGTTTGTAGAGAGACAAGAATAAATTCTATCTTTTGACTTTTTTTAGACGTTTCAAATGACTGAATTGGATTAATGCTTAACCATGCAATTAAAGCTTTAAACTTTATAGAAGTAGAAGGTAAGATTTTATTTCGTCGTACACCGCTGGCAAGTAAATATTTTTTTATCCACTTTTGTGAACTCAGACTGATTGTAATGTCCATCACAACGTTTAACTTCAAATTTAACCAAAACACTTAATGCTACAACAAATCTGCTCAAATAGATATTCATTGAAAATGAATCCAGGGTTTCAACTCTTTACTTCGCTAACAAAATACGTTCGCTAGGAAAATTGAAAATCAGGTACCAGGAACCCACAAAAAATAGAGGAGAACCTAATAAGAAATAAATTGAAAATTGTATTTATATAATTTATTGAATGTACCATCTGACCAAAACTGCAATATTATTGTATTGATTTGCGCCACCTTCGCTTTGTTGGCAGGAAGTGTAGCAATACCTAACCCATTGCCTACTTTAAAGTGGCTCTTTAATACCTTGCTATATTCTGGATACTGCGAATGGAGATACAACACTGTCAAGTAGTTTCCAAATAAGGCATCTATTTCGTTATTATATAAGGCATTTACTAAATCAACGGGTCGTTTATAACCAATAACAGTATATTTATTTAACTCATTTTGAGACAAATAATTAAGGTACTCTCTTCCTTGTAATACGCCAATACGTTTATTCTCTAATTCATTGATGCTGTTAATCGGGTTATCGATTTTCAGCAAAAAGCCACCCTCAGAAATCATATAAGGTAAAGTAAAAAGATATTTTCCTTCTCTGTCCGGGGTAATAACTAAGGCACCGAGTGCAAAATCAATTTTTCCGGAATCCAAGGCCCCAAATAAATCATAGTAGTGCATGGACACATAATGACAATCCCACTTGAGACGACTACAAATAATATTCATCACATCAATATCAAGACCGGTAACACCAACCATTTTATCATTGACTGCATAAGGTGGATCATAAATAGGCGTGCCAATGATAACAGCTGCCTTCACAGGAAATTGAATAGTAAAAAAAAGTAAGAGAATACAGAAAAAATGTTTCATTTCTGAACTTTTTAAGGTTTTATAAATTATAAGCTCATACCGGATAAACTTCAAACTACGAGTTGCACAGTAATTCAAAATTATTATTTCTTTAGTTATCGTGTTACAGCAAAAAACCCTTTTTAGTAATTCTCGCTCGTATATGATTCCTTAGCTCCTAGCTCAAATGAAACAAAATTTATTCTTTTTGTACATTTTTAATTCATAACTTATAATTAAAGTACAATAATTGACCGATGGAACGAGCATGAAAAAAACGATAATCGCAGTTCTAGTACTTGTACCCACCCTACTCTTAAATGGTTGCTATGTCACCTCTTACCCAGGAGGATACTATTATAGTGGTAATTCTGGTTATTATCCAAACTACTACTACTCTGGATGGGGTGGTGGATGGGGTGGTGGATGGGGCAATAATTGGTATGGTCGTGGTTGGCATGGTGGCGGTTGGCATGGCGGCGGTTGGCATGGTGGCGGTTGGCATGGCGCTGGTTGGCATGGCGGTGGTTGGCATGGCGGCGGTCATTGGCGCTAATAGCTTCGTTTAAAAATCCTCATAAGTGCGTCAACTTATAAGTACCTATGACGAAAAGCCGGAGGTTTAAAAGGCAATCAACTAGCTAGCTCCATCCTACCAGATACCGTCACATAGACCCTGGCTTTCGCAGAAGGTGATGCCTTATAACCATCACCTTCTGCGAAAGCGAAAGGTCTAAAATGTAATAACCTTGTTAGAAATCTCACTGCGATTTAAATACAAATTTTTACTTAACAATAATTATCCAATCAAGAATTAGAGTGATTTTCTAACCCAGAGGACTTGATAAAGCATCTGGAGACAGAATATTCAACTTCATTCACTTCCTGATGAACGTTGGTATTTTTTGTTGCTATATAGCGACTTAATCGAGGTGACAATAACCACATAAACAGTGCAATTATTAGAGTCACGATACCGATACAGGCAAATACGTGAGTATAAATCATCAAAGAACCAATTCCTGGCTTAATTTGCTCAGGAAGTGCCGTATATGAAGCAACCGTCGCACCAATAAATCCAGCTATTGCAGAAGTCAAAAACCACATGCCCATCACAAAGCCTGTAATTTGTGTCGGGACTAGCTCTGCAACCATAGCCACACCTAAAGCAGAAACCAACAGCTCACCAAGACTTTGGAACAAATAGCTTATAATGAGCCACCAAGAAGAAACCATTCCATGTTCCGTATAAAAGTAACGGGCAAAAAAGAGCATCAGAAAGCTCAATCCACACATGGTCATGCCTAAAGAAAATTTATAAGGAATAGAAAATGTAATTCCCTTTTTATTGAGTAGACCATAAAAGTACGCTAAAACTGGACTCATCAATACAATCCAAATAGGATTCAATGCCTGAAAGCTTTGCGCGTCAATAGTAATGCCAAAGAAAACGGGGGTGACATTATGTACGGCAAATAAATTGAGCGACGTTGGCATTTGCTGATATAACGTAAAGAAAATGACTGCTTCAAACATTAGTGCTAAGGCAACTAACATGCGATTCCTTACCACTTTATTTTCTTTTCGCAGTATAAATATATAATAACCAATTACGGCAAGTGTAATCACCCAAAATAAATTTTTTGTGAGCATTACATGCTGCAGTAAATATGCCGAGCATTCGGTGAGAAAAATCACTCCAAAAAGTATTATTAACCAATGAAGGGCGGAGATCTCACGCTTATCTGCATCAGTATTAATATGAGCAATAAATTGGTGTTGTAGCCAATAATTTGCTAATCCAATTAACAAACCAATCGCACTCATCATATACGCATAAGAGTAACCATACCGGCTAGAAATTGAAGGACCTGCAAATAATGCAATCATACTACCCAAATTAATTGCCATGTAATATAAAGTAAAACCCTCATGTAGCCGAGGATCATTCTCCTCATAACATTTCGCCAACAAGTTCGATGGGTTTGCTTTAAATAAACCATTTCCCACACATATTAAACCTAGTGCAAAAAATACGTGTTCTTTATCAGTTATCGCTAATGAAAAATATCCCGCCGCCAATACAATAAGACCGAGAACTATCGTGCGTTTGGTACCTAGCACCCTATCGCCTAAGTACCCGCCAATAACTACCATACCGTAAACAAGAGCTGAAAAAGCGCCGAATGTATAATATGAAACCGTATCTGTATATCCCAAGTATCGGATAAAAAAAAGTGTTAAAATTCCTTGTACCGTATAAAACCCAAACCTCTCCCATAATTCCAACATAAAAATCATATGAAATGCGCGCGGTTGCTCACGAAGGATATTTACCATAAGCGTTCTTCCTTAAGGGGTAAATTTTTTGAAACCTAGAAAAACAGTTGGACACATTGGGGGCAAGATAAGGAGGTTAAAACAGTAAACTTTGGAATTTTTTTAAAAGCAAGAGCTCTCTGCACAGTTAAAAAATTCAAAAAAATCCAGTAGGTTAAGTTCCTTATAGTGCCTCATATGACTTGACTGCTCTTTCTAAGCTAAAGTAAAGGAGTTTTAATTTTTTTGCAATAGACCTTGTAGCTGCAAAACCTCTTTTGTGACTTAAAAGTGGCGTAAATTTTTAAGAAGAGAGCTTAGAAGAGCTTGCTAATTCATCTCAAACTCAACTATATTTCACATAAACATTCAATAAATTGTGACAAAAACAATCATCATGTCTAAAAAAGCCATTTATTTAGCTGGAGGCGGAGCACGCGGCGCTTATCAAGCAGGAGTACTTAAAGCAATTGGACAAATCTTGCAAGTTAAAACTCTTCCTTTTGATGTAGTCAGTGGGGTTAGCGTAGGCAGTATCAATGCTGTTGTACTTGCTGAAAATGCAGATGACTTCCCCACTGCGCTTGATAAATTGGAAACTATGTGGAGTGAAATTCATTGCCAACAAATCTACAAAGCCAGCAACTTTGCATTAGGCAAATCAGTAGTACGAAATATGAGTACCATGATGATCAAGCAGCGCCAAGCAGCACATTTATTGGATACTACCCCGCTGAAACAAATGATCGAAGAAGAGCTTGATTTTTCTAAAATCACCCAAAATATAGCTAATGGAACTCTAAATACACTAGAAATTATTAGTAACTGCTATGAAACACGTCAGACAATTTCTTTTTATGAGCATCATAATCCTGAATTTATTGATTGGAATTACCCACGACACAGCAGCAAGCGTGCCAACATTAAAGCGGAACATATCTTAGCATCCAGTGCCTTACCCTTATTTTTTCCTACAGTATTACTGGATGGATTTCATTATGGCGATGGGAGTATTGGCTTAGCATCACCACTTCGTGGTGCCATTCGTTTTGAAGTAGACAAAATTTTAATTTTAGGAACTCGAGCCATACCGACATTCGTTGAACAGGAAAATTTACGGAATAACGACGATATTCCTTTTTCGCATATCTTTGGAAACATGCTAAATGCCCTTTTTTTGGACAATCTTGATCGTGATATTGAAATGGTAAATCGAATGAATGAAATTGCCATGCTCCTATCCATCTGGAAAAAACGCCGTTCTCCTTGGCGGCCTATTACAACATTACACATGCGTCCTAGTAAAGATTTAGCACCTTTAGCTCAAGGACATTTTAAAGCGTTACCCACATTGTTAAGATATTTGCTTAACTTTTTAGGCGAAAAGAAGCATTCTGGTGATCTTCTAAGCTTTGTTCTTTTCGAACAAGATTTCACAAGAGAGATTCTTCAGCTCGGTTTTCAAGATACGATGAACAACGCGAAGGAAGTGGCTGCCTTTTTTGAGTGACATCTGTGGATTAGCCACCACATTGTGGCGTAAAATAAACGAGCCAATCCTGTAGCGCTCATAGGTTATGAGCGCAAAAACCTCAAAACCTCTTCGGTCTCAGGAAGAATCCCATGCCAGATAAAAAATGCTTCTGCTGCTTGTTCCACCAACATCCCCAAACCATCAACAGCGTCACAACCCATGTTTCTGGCATATTGAACAAAAGTGGTTATATCCTGATGTTTGTAAGACAAATCATAACAAAAAGGTTTTGCAGCCATCGTCTCCAAAGGTAGAACAACAAACCTCTCTGTCAAGCTTGCAGAAGTAGCATTAATAACAATATCAAATACACCCTCAATTTCATCTAAGCTGATACACTTAGCCTGTGGAAAATCAAGTTGCAGTGCAGCTGCTTTCTCGGGGGTACGATTGGCGATGATGAGCACCGCAGGATGCTCGTCTAATAATGGATAAATAATCCCGCGTGCCGCGCCCCCAGCACCCAATATTAATATATTCTTATTGTGTACTGAAATGTAACGACTCAAATCACGAATAAAACCAATACCATCGGTATTATCTGCATGCAGCTGATCTGCCTTTATCCATAAAGTATTCGCTGCCCCAGCTTGCTGGCAGCGAGGGCTATGCTGTTGTGCCATTGCAAAGGCGCGTTGTTTAAAAGGTAAAGTTACATTAAGCCCTTTGCCCTGTTGATTAAAGAAATCCATCACTTGTTGTTCAAAAGTACGATCTTCTGCTTTAATTTTTTCATAAGTTATTGCAGCATTGATCTGCTTAGCAAAATACTGATGGATAATAGGGGATAGACTATGGGCGATGGGATTACCCATGACTGCATAACGCTGAGGCAATTCACTCTCCTTTTTATTACAATAGAAGGCACATATGGTGATGAGTTTAATAATATCAGAAACATGATTGAATCATCATGATGACTTCCCCAATTTTTTGATCTAATTCCAGTAATTTAATTTTATAGAGCAACCTTTCGCAGCAATTTCACAGAATTTTGGTACCACAAAGACAAACGAATACAAGAATCCTTTAACTTTTCTTGCAAAAATTCATAATTTTACAATAATTAAAATAAACCCTCCTTCTTCGTATCATCTTTGTTGCCATAAAGTGATTACGAATAAAATTAAATTTGAATTAAGGAAAATTCAATGAGCGATTTTTCCGAACAAGAAAAAAACATCTTAAGAAATAGTCCATTGTTGAAGCATTTGTCTGAAAGAAACTATCAGTTATTCATGGCAATTTCTTCTAGGGCAACTTTTGGAAAAGGAGATCTCTTGCTTAAAGAAGGAGAAATAAGTGATGATTTTTTTATTATTATTTCAGGGACAGTTGGTCTTTATAAGAAAGAAGATGAGAATTCTGATCCTGAATTTATAGAAACATTAGCTACTGGTGAAACGATTGATGAAATGAGAGCCATTCAAAATCGAACTTGTGCGCTTACAGTAATCGCCACTGAATCGGTTGTTGTACTACACACCTCCATTAGTCAATTGCATGCTTTAGAAAATCAACGCTGCCATAAAGCTATTGTGGAAGCTATTATTAAAATAATTAGTGACCGATTATTTCACAGCAATGAAACCATTTTAAATAAGATTCACGAGCAAAAAAGAAAAAGTAAGCAACTTCTCTTTTCGCTCTTTACTATGCTTGTGCTAATTATTTTCTTATGTGAATTGGGTATAGGACTTTATTATACATTGAATCCCATGGATTTTTGTAATTGGATTAGTGCGCTTCCTGCTGAAAGCGCTAAAGTTTCATTATAAACAGTTCAAGCCTATGAAGTGCTAGGACGTTTTCAAATGAAGACATCCTTCAAAGTAGACCCACTGCTTTTGGTGAACATGAGTTCTTAATGTTCTGTCACACAACACTCATACTTAACCCACGCGTTTTTTGGCCAAGTTCCAAATGAGCATCAACTCATTAAAAGATTGTCCCTGTAAATTATTTAATTTCTTTTCTTTTGCAACGGTCTTCACTGCATGCAATCTATGCTCAAATTTGCCTAATGCTTTTTTAAGTGTCTCTTCAGGGGAAAATTGACAATAAACACATAAGGAAAATACTGCATGTAGTAGATCACCAATTTCTTCTTGTAACGCAGATTGGTTCATGCCTTGTTTTGACTGTAAATGTTCTGAAATTTCCATACACTCACTTTGAATTTGCTCCATAATTTGAGTTGTCGTTTCCCACTGGAAGCCAAAATCAGCAGCCTCTTGCTCTAAGAATAATACTTTTTCCAATAAATTCATTTAACTCACCTCGCAGAGAACAAAACCGTATCATACTTTTGTAATACAGGTTTGATAATAATTAATGTGCGTTTGATATCATTTTATGCTTTATCTCCAAAACATTGATTGCGATTTAGACCATCCGCTTCGCGAGGTGACAAAGTTGAGAACGCTGGAATAAGAAGGTTTCCCTCTGCAAAAGCAGAGGGTCTAATATAGAGCATGCTGCAAAATAAAATTTAGAATCAAACCTATTGCATCGAGATCTTCCGCTTTGCGGAAGGTGGTAAATCTCTTATTGCAAAAACACTTAACGGTATTCCAAACTTTTAGAAACAACTTCGGCTAAATCACGTGATAGGTTTTGCTTCGCTAATCGTTCTAACTGGTTGTGCATTAAACTCTGCCTGGATTTATCATAACGCTGCCACCGAGTAAATGGATTAGCGGCACGCGCTGCAATCTGCGGATTAATCTTATCTAAGGTAATTAATATATCTGCTAAAAAGCTATATCCGCTGCCATCGACGGCATGAAAATTACGTGGATTTGCCATACAAAATGCACTCACTAAGGCTCGAACTTTATTAGGATTTTTAATATTAAATGCAGAATGTTGTAATAAGGTTTTGACATGAGTTAAGGTATCTGGTAACTCACTGGTTGCTTGAATTGTAAACCATTTATCCAAAACCAAATCATTTTTAGCCCATTGTTTATAAAAATCTTCAACCGCCTGCTCACGTAATCCTTGGTTAGTGCAATTGGCTAATAATGAAAAGCTCGCTATTTGATCAGTCATCGTTTGTGCAGAAATAAATTGCTGCTGACACATCTCTAAAGCAGACGCTTCTTTAGCCTTCATCATGAGCCACAAACAGATATTACGTAATTTTCTACGGCCATAAGCTACCCCATGCATCTGATGATCTTCTGCTTGCCATAATTGGTGATAAAGTGTTTGGGCTGCATCATACAAATACCAACCCAATTGTTGACGGAAAAAATCTCGAGCAGTCTCCACTGCGCTCACATCAACACCATTTAATGTTGCTGCAACCTCTTCAAAACCAGGAGGGGTCAATAATTCTGCGCGTAAATCAGCATCTAATGACTCATCGAGTAAGACATGCTTGAATGCGGAACTCAAGGCAGAAGGAATCTGCCATGTATTTGATGGCTGTTCTAAATAATCCTTAATACAACTCAACACAAGACTTTGAGCGGCATCCCATTTAGCGTATCCATCTGTTTCATATCGCAATAAGAAAAGCAACTCATCTTGGCTTAAATCATGTTTCAATTTGATAGGGGCAGAAAAACCTCTTAATAAGGAGAAAACAGGTTTTTCACTTAAATCAGAAAAGCTAAAACTTTGCTCTGCTTCTTTTAACTCTAAAATGTCGCTATCTACAGGCATCATGTGGCCTTTAGAATTAAAAAGGGCCATACGAATAGGAATATGGAATGGTTTCTTATTATGGCATTCAGGCGTTGGAGGGCAATGTTGTTGCATCTTTAAAATTAATTTGCCTTTTTCATAAGTACTAATGACCTTAACCTCTGGGGTTCCTGCCTGGCTATACCATCGTTTAAATTGAGTTAGATCTACTTGGTTCGCATCCTCCATTGCCGCTACAAAGTCATCAATAGTAACAGCTTGACCATCATGGCGTTCAAAATATAAATCCATACCACGACGAAACCCGTCTTTCCCAAGCAAAGCATGCTGCATGCGAATTACCTCAGCACCTTTATTATAAATGGTTGCCGTGTAAAAATTATTTATTTCCTGGTACGAGTCTGGTCGCACCGGATGCGCCATCGAACCAGCATCTTCTGGAAATTGTGCACTACGTAATACTCGCACGTCCATAATGCGATTCACATCACGTGAATTCATGTCACAAGAAAATTCTTGATCGCGAAAAACAGTTAGTCCTTCCTTTAGACTTAATTGAAACCAATCTCGACATGTAACCCGATTACCCGTCCAATTATGAAAATATTCATGAGCAACCACTCCTTCAACATCAGCAAAATCTTGATCAGTAGCTGTATCTGGACGAACGAGAATGTATTTGGAATTAAAAATATTTAATCCTTTATTCTCCATTGCGCCCATATTGAAATCACTGACGGCTACGATCATAAAAATATCCAAATCATATTCTCGTCCATAGACCTCTTCATCCCAGCGCATAGCATTTTTCAAAGACTTCATTGCATGAGCACATTTATCCTCATTTCCGGGTTCAACATAAATATGCAAATCAATAGTCCGCCCAGAACAAGTAACAAATTGATCACTGACACGGGCCAAATCACCCGCGACTAAAGCAAATAAATAAGAAGGCTTTTTAAAGGGGTCATTCCAAATCACCCAATGACGTCCATCCGCCGAAGCGCCAGAATCAACTAAATTCCCGTTAGACAACAAAATAGGATATTGCTTTTTATCCGCCGAGATACGCGTGGTATAAGTCGCTAATACGTCAGGGCGATCTGGAAAATACGTAATTCGTCTAAATCCTTCTGCCTCACACTGAGTACAAAATAAATGATTGGAACGATACAGCCCCGATAATTGTGTATTATTTTGTGGATAAATACGTGTCACTATAGTTAAAGTGAATTCATCAGGACAATTTTCTATGATGAGTGCGTCAGATTGTAAGGTATAAGCAGAAGGTTCTAATTTTTGACCGTTCAAATGTAGACTTACTAACTCCAATTCGTCACCATATAAATGCAAAGGCCCTTTATGGCGACGAATTAATTTAAGTTCGTTGCTAACCAACGCATGATCGTCATATAAGTCAAAATTTAAATTCACAGTATCTACTGTAAAAAAGGAGGCTGGTAATTTTTCAAAAAAACAGTAGTGTTTGGCATGATTGTGACATCCTTTGCGAAAAAGCGATTAATTTATTGAGTTATATAAAAATTTACTTAGTTTAGCCTATAATAATTATAAAGGGGTAGCTTCTTAGATCAAACATTATAAAGAGTGAGAAGTTAACTAAAAACATTTATTGCTTTTATCCGTGAGAAGTATTAAATGTAAAGAAACATATGTTTATATCCTTCACAAGGATATGTATAAGGGGATGGCACATGAATACTCAAGACTTTTTAACCGGATATACCAAACGTTTTGTTGATAATAAAGAAGAAGAATTAAGTTTGGAAGAATACCTGGAATTGTGTAAGAATGACCCTTCTGCTTATGCCAATCCAGCGGAACGATTATTAATGGCGATAGGGGAGCCAGAAATGATCGATACGCGTCATGATCCTGTGTTATCAAGAATTTTCTCTAATAAAGTGATTCCGCGGTATCACGTGTTCCAAGATTTTTACGGCATGGAAGAACCAATTGAACAAATTGTCGGCTTTTTAAAACACGCAGCGCAAGGATTGGAAGAAACAAAGCAAGTCCTTTACCTTTTGGGACCTGTTGGAGGTGGTAAATCTTCAATTGCTGAAAAATTAAAAGACTTGATGGAAAAAGTTCCCTTTTATGCCATTAAAGGTTCGCCTGTATTTGAGTCTCCGCTTTCTTTATTTAATCCAACAGAAGATGCAGAATTATTGCGAGAACGTTTTGGCATCCCTTCCCGCTATTTACGCTACCTCATGTCCCCCTGGGCTGTAAAAAGACTGCATGAATTCAATGGAGACATCAGCAAATTCAGAGTGATTAAAGTAAAACCTTCCCGACTCAAACAAATTGCAATCGCCAAGACAGAACCTGGAGATGAAAACAATCAGGATATCTCCTCACTGGTAGGTAAAGTTGACATTCGTAAATTAGAAGAATTTTCCCAAGATGATCCAGATGCTTATAGTTTTTCCGGAGGGCTATGCCGAGCCAACCGTGGTCTTTTAGAATTTGTGGAAATGTTTAAAGCACCTATTAAAGTGTTGCATCCTTTATTAACAGCAACTCAAGAAGGCAATTACAATCCAACTGAAGGTTTATCTTCCATACCCTTTGAAGGAATTATTTTAGCTCACTCCAATGAGTCAGAGTGGCAAACATTTAGAAACAATAAAATAATGAAGCATTTATTGATCGCATCAATATTGTCAAAGTGCCTTATTGTCTGCGTATTTCTGAAGAAAATAAGATTTATCAAAAACTTATTGATAACAGCTCATTAACACAAGCTCATTGTGCGCCAGGTACGTTGGATATGTTAGCCCAATTTTCCGTCTTAACACGTTTAAAAGAGCCACAAAACTCAAGTATTTACTCTAAGATGCGTGTATACAATGGAGAAAGTTTAAAAGATACTGATCCAAAAGCCAAATCATACCAGGAATATCGTGATTTTGCCGGTGTTGATGAAGGAATGAGCGGTGTCTCTACTCGTTTTGCGTTCAAAATACTGTCAAAAGTATTTAATTTTGATCATAGCGAAGTCGCAGCAAACCCAGTACATTTAATGTATGTGTTAGAGCGCCAAATTGAACAAGAACAGCTCCCCCAAGAAATACAAGAATCTTACTTAGGCTTCATCAAAGAGTATCTTGCTCCTAAGTATGTTGAATTCATAGGTAAAGAAATTCAAACAGCTTATCTGGAATCATACTCTGAGTACGGACAAAATATCTTCGATCGCTACATCACTTATGCTGATTTCTGGATACAAGATCAGGACTATCGTGATCCAGATACCGGTGAAATTTTTGATCGGGCTTTATTGAATCAAGAATTGGAAAAAATTGAAAAGCCAGCAGGTATATCAAATCCAAAAGATTTTCGTAATGAGGTAGTGAATTTTGTGTTACGTGCTCGTGCAAATAATCGAGGCAAGAATCCTGTTTGGAACAGTTATGAAAAATTAAGAACCGTTATTGAGAAAAAAATGTTTACCAATACCGAAGACTTATTGCCAGTTATCTCCTTCAATGCTAAAGCCTCAGAGGATGATAAGAAAAAACATGAGGAATTCATTTCGCGAATGATAGATAAAGGGTATACACGCAAACAAGTACGCTTGCTTTGTGAATGGTATTTGCGAGTACGGAAGTCACAATAATTAAAACCTCTCATCTGCGAAGGGAGCCAGGATGGACTCAAAACTGTTTGGCTTCCGAGGCTATAATTGTGCTTCACTAAAGCTACAAATATTCACCAAAAATGATTTTGTATGGGGATAAATTATGTCGCAATTGATTGATAGACGACAAAACGCAGGGAAAAAAAGCACGGTGAATCGTCAACGTTTCCTTCGTCGTTATAAAAATCAGATCAAACGTGCTGTCTCCGATGCTGTTGGAAAACGTAGTATTACTGAAATTGACCAAGGTGAACAAATTACGATTCCAGCAAAAGACATTTCTGAGCCCATGTTTCGCCGAGGCCAGGGTGGACACATAGAGCGCGTATTGCCCGGTAATGACAACTTTATAGCGGGCGATAGAATAAAAAGACCTAGCGGTAGCTCTGGTGGAGGTGGCGATAGTTCTAGTGCGAGTGATAGTGGCGAAGGCGAAGATAATTTTGTTTTTGAATTATCACGAGAAGAGTTTCTTGATTTGTATTTTGAAGATCTTGAGTTACCTGATTTGGTTAAAAAAGAACTCGCACAAATTAGTACATTCAAAACCGTACGTGCTGGAGTAACAACCAGTGGCATCCCTAACAATATTAATGTTCTTCGTTCCATGAAACAAGCAACAGGACGAAGAGTAGCCTTAGCATCACCCTATAAAAGACAATTAAAAAGTGCTGTCGAAGAATTGGAGAAGCTGCAAGCACAACCTGTTCTAGATACAGATGAAATAAAAAAATTAGAAAAAAGAATTGAATTTTTGAAAAAGAAAATCCAAACCGTCCCGTTCATAGACACTATTGATCTTCGCTATAATTATCGTATCCGCATACCTTCTCCTTCTACGCAAGCGGTTATGTTCTGTGTTATGGATGTATCTGGATCAATGGATGAGGCTAAAAAAGACATTGCAAAACGTTTTTTTATCTTGCTTTATATGTTTCTCACTAAGAATTATGAAAAAATTGAATTAGTGTTTATCCGACACCACACCTCAGCCAAAGAGGTCAATGAAGAAGAGTTCTTTTATTCTCGAGAAACAGGAGGGACTGTAGTCTCCAGTGCATTGGAACTGTTAAGTACAATTATTGAAGCACGCTATCCACCTGAATCTTGGAATATTTACGTCGCTCAAGCATCAGATGGTGATAATTGGAATGCTGACTCACCTTATTGCCAAGAGTTACTTCAAGATAAGATTATGCCTTTATTGCAATATTTTGCTTACATTGAAATCATGCCACGCCATCATCAAAGTTTATGGGAGGTTTATCAGCTGGTTAAAGAGAGCTATCCCAATTTTGCCATGGAAAATATTGATACGGTAGCAGATATATATCCTGTGTTTCATGAGCTATTTAAAAGGAAAACTGTATGAGAAAGAAACCATTATCTACAGGCGCAGAATGGACCTTTGAATTAATCCAGGATTATGATCGTGAAATCGCACGTATTGCCAAAGACTTTAAGCTTGATACTTATCCTAACCAAATAGAGGTCATTTCTGCTGAGCAAATGATGGATGCCTACGCATCCGTAGGTATGCCTATAGGCTATCATCACTGGTCATTTGGCAAACATTTTGTAAGTGTTGAAAAAAGCTATAAACGTGGACAGATGGGTTTAGCTTATGAATTAGTGATTAACTCTAATCCCTGCATTTCCTATCTTATGGAAGAAAATTCTATGCCTATGCAAGCCTTAGTTATTGCTCATGCATGCTATGGCCATAATTCATTTTTTAAAAATAATTATTTATTTAAGATGTGGACCTCAGCCGATGCTATCATTGATTATTTAGTATTTGCCAAAAAATACATCAGCGATTGTGAAGAGCACTACGGTATTAATGAGGTTGAAGCAATACTTGATGCATGCCATGCCCTGATGAATTATGGAGTGGATCGTTATAAACACCCTGCCCCATTATCCATGCAAGAAGAAAAGATTAGGCAACAAAACCGCGAAATATACATGCAATCTCAAGTAAATGAATTATGGCGAACAATCCCACACAACAAGCAAGTGGTAAGTCAGTCTCAGAAAAAGAGTTTCCCAGAGGAGCCTCAAGAAAATATTTTATATTTTATCGAGAAAAATGCCCCCCTATTAGAGCCCTGGCAACGAGAAATTGTACGTATAGTCCGCAAAATGGCGCAATATTTTTATCCCCAAGGCCAAACTAAAGTCATGAATGAAGGATGGGCCTGTTTTTGGCATTATACGATTTTACATGCATTGTATGATGAAGGCTTGGTTACTGACGAATTTATGTTGGAAATATTACAAAGCCATACTAATGTCATCATGCAACCCCCTTACAATAGCCCCTATTACAGCGGCATTAATCCCTATACATTGGGATACCATATGATGCAAGACATCAAACGAATCTGTGAAAGTCCTACTGAAGAAGATAAACGCTGGTTTCCTTATTTAGCAAATACGAACTGGTTAACTAGTTTAGATACAGCCATGCGTAATTATAAAGATGAAAGTTTTATTGCCCAATATTTATCACCTAAATTGATTCGCGACTTAAAATTATTCCATATTGTTGATGACGATCGCAGTCCAGATCTTTACGTCAATGCCATACACAATGAATCAGGATATCAGAAAATAAGAGAAGCCTTATCAAGACAATATAATTTAGGATATTTTGAACCAGACATCCAAGTTTATTCCATTGATTTACAAGGTGACCGTTCCATGACTTTAAGATATGCACAACACAATCGAGTTCCCTTGGGTAATACAACCACAGATGTGCTCAAACATCTTTATTCCTTGTGGAAATTCCCCATAGTGTTGCAAGCAGCAAATTCTGAAAATGAAATTACTCAAGAATACCATTGCCCCCCTAAACCGCTACCGAATACTTAATGCTTTAGCATCGCGTGGAACAATTCTTAAATCTTAAAACGGCAGAAAATAAAAATGCCCCACTTAAGGGGCATTGACAATTACTCTGAGGCCATTTCAATAGCAAAAGCTAAAGCCAATTTAGAAAAATTAGTCATGTGTTCTAGGCTTAATTTTTCCATGGTGTCAGCAGAAGAATGAATGTAAGGATTATGATCTTCAAAATTAGATTCACAAGGGAATGCTGCTGGAACCCCTATATCATCCCATGAAGCATGATCACTACAACCATAGCCACACTCTGAATAATCAACCGGAACATGTACATAAGTCTTAATTAATTGAGCAACAAAGTTACTTAATTTCTCATCTGTATAATCAGTAAATACCCACATAGTAGGATCTTTAGGATCTACGCGATAACCAGTCATATCAAATTGGATTGCTGCTTTTACCGGGATAGATTTTGATCTAAAATGCTTAACCACATACTGAGAGCCTACTAAACCGCGTTCTTCTGCAGCGTACCAAATGATATAAATGGGGCGCTTAAACTCTAGTTTAGAATTTAATAATACGCGTGCCATTTCCATATTCGATGAGGAGCCGCTACCATCATCACCAGCCCCTGGCATACGTCCATCAAGCGTGTCCATATGTGCCCCAATCACTACCGCAGGTGCTTTAATGTCTTTACCAATAACCGTCACCAAGGAGGGTTGTTTGTATCGGCCTGTTTCTACAAAGAAAGTTTCAGTATCAGTACGACCACTTTCAATAACCATTCTGTTAAACTTGTCTTCTAACCAGTGAGCGGCGAATACCCCGGTTTCTTTAGTTGCAGAACGATTATGCATTGCGGTTAATTGGGATAGGGTATGCCAAATATTATCAGGGACTATCTTTTCTAATTCGTGATTAACTTCTTTTTGATGTTTAATTTCATAAGCAATATCACTTAGATGTTTTGTCTTAATTGTCTTTTGTTGTAACAGACCTTGTGCGGATTGTTTTTTTACTGCAGTTTGCGCACCTTGAATTTTATGAGTCACATTGACAAATCGTCCACAATTGACTTGATCCGCCAAATGACTTAAAGCATCCAAATCAGTCGTGGAAATATCAATGATTTTAAAATCCTTATTTTCTGCCAAAACCTCATAGGGTGTAGCAATTTTTGCTGCAAGACATTGAGGTACTTGCACTTGCTCATGAATAGCATTCGCTGCTAAAACATTCGCACTCGCAAACATCGAACCCGCTGCGATATAGGTCATCCATTGATTCAAACGCATTTAAACTCCTAGATTAAATTAATTTTTAAACGAGATTAACTCGTGGCCATTTACTTTACCTAAATTCTACAATGGGATCTACTGCTTAATTAAAGTGGCGTTACAACAAACAATGAGCACATGTTCTTTTTTTGTTCTATATGCTATTGATAATCATTTTCATTTAGGATAAAGTGATGACCCTAATCTACTCAATGAGCAAATATATGGCAATCAATAAAAAAAATTTTCCTATAAAAAAAATTCCCTATTATCTGCTTCTAACGCTTCTGACAACAGGCGCTAGTTTAATCCTTGGCTTTTTAAGTTTTGGTGGCATGTATGCATTGATTCCCGCCTTGTCATTAGCATTTGCCACTTTTGGCCTTTCGGTCGCTTATGAAGGGGAAATTTATTTACAAAATATTAAAGGTGCCTTTAAAAAATTATTTAAAAGTAATTACTTAGAAAATCATCTGGCTAAGGAGTATCTATTAAAAAATTTCCCCGAGAATACCGATGATCCGCATTGCCCTAAGTTTTTCAAGGATTATGAAAAACAGCTGCAACTGCTTAATCTGTTTCATCAGAAACAACTAGATAAGGAAAGCCAAAAGCAAAAAAAACAAATCGAAAAAACTCTTGCAGACATGGAAAAATGGTTTGCGCTACAACTTTTCGCCCCTAGAAATGCCCCAGATAAAGAAAAGCCTTCTGGATATGTACTTGAGCTAAGAGAATGGCTTGCAGAACAGGGGCAAAGCGAATGGCAAGCTCGCTTGGAAAAGCGCCAATCTACGTTTAACTATGTCAAAGGCTTTAGTGCTCTTGCTGCCTCCTTTATGGGTTTAGGCAGTACCTACCTCATCGTTGAAGCATTTAGCGTGATTCCTTTTTTTGCCGCTATTCCTTTTGCGTTATGGCCATTTATAATCATTCCCATGTCGGTCATTGCCGGAGCTGCATATGGCATGTTGACCTATAACACCATCACCGATCTGATTAACAACGATACCTTGAATAAATGGTATCAAAAACTTCGTGATGATTTGAGCCAAGGCTTAACAGTTCGTAATGTGTTTATGGCATCTATGGCCTTATTTTTGGCTGGTTTAGCAGTTGCACTTACGATTTGTACTGCAGGGACTTGGTGGACTATTGCAACAAATGCACGTCCATTATTTGAATGGATGAAAAAGATGCCTAGCTTTATTATGGGCGTGATTAATCCGATTATTACGGGATTGTCCGCTATATTCTTTAACATCCAAAATACCGCTGAATCTCTAGAAATGGTGGATGAGGCGACTCGTTCGAATAAAAATATATTTCGTAGTGTTTATGAATCAGTCATTGAAAACCTGTCTCATGTCCGGGATACAGAAAATTGGTTTCAGATTTTAAATCCATTTCGCCTCCTTTTAAAACTAACCCTTACCCCACTACGAATTCTGCTCTTTTTAGGTCATCTAGTCAGCATTGCCGTAACATCAGATCGCATGCCTGGCGTACCGCAAATTGTATCCGCGCTAGTAGGAATTATTAGTGAGGGTTTTGAAGATGCACACTATTTTGCTGGCCATGAAGAGAAGTCTTCTCAGGGCTCTAAAAAAACCGCATCGTTATTGGAAGAGCGTTTAGCAGGAGAAGCAGACAATGAGCCTAATACAGATATCCCAACTCGTCTTCTAAAAATTATAGCATCGCCTTTATACGCCTTAGCCGCAGGCTGGGATTATTTGGCCAGTCAATTCAACTCAGGCTCTACTAAAAAAGAAGTACTTACTTTTGCGCGAGCATGGGATAAACAACGCGGAATAGAAAAAGATGTAACGGTAGAAGTTCCTACAGACGCCAAACATCCTTCACAAGAATGGAAAGTAGAACATACTACCTTCTTGATTGAAAAATACTCACGAAAGCACTTAAACCAAATCAAAATTGGTACTAAATTAGCCAAAGATAAAAACAACGCGCTTCATGAGTTGAAAGAAATGGTTCGTGCAACAGCATCTAAGCGGAATTCACTCGAAAACATCCTGACTGATGCGAAAAATAATCCTGTATATAACCAACATCGACTATTTGCACTCTCTAAAGATGAAAAAACAGCAACACAGGAATTTGTTGAACGATTACCTGAGCGCGTTAACGCCATGGTATAAATTTTTTACTATCCCCGCTCTATCATCTCTGCTTGCATCAAGCAGAGATGAGACTCCTACGCAAACTGATGGAGATTAGGATGTAACATCTCCATAAATCTGGGTAGAGGGTTTTCTCTGCGCTTGTACTCAGGCTCCATAGATCCATAACCAGCCCATCGCTCGGGGATGGACACTGCTGTATATCGCTGCTCATCAAGGCCACCTTGCATTGTCAAGGTGCTGCTTCAAGCACTTGCGAATAATAAAGAAGAAATAAACCCTCAAATAGTGGCGCAACACCTCTTTCTATTGCGGAGCAAAATGGTCATGTAGCGATTGTAAATCTACTGCGTAATACACTTGAAAGTGGCAAAGAAAAAATGTCATTTTTTACCCAAAACACAAAAAAGCAGACACAAATCGATACCTTACAAGAAATGCAAAGGCCTGTTTATAGGATCAAGTAATTAATTAAGAGTGCGTCCAAACTTTCACTACCATTGACTTAAGAGGTTCATCTTGTTCGCGAAAACAGAAATCTATTTCTAGATAAGCATTGTGTCATCTACATAGCCTGCAGATTTCACAATGCTCGACGCGTTTTCATTTCTTTATTAGGATCTGAAAACAACGCTTTTATATGAAGACATTTCTTGCAATTGATGTGGGTCAAGCTCCATTTTTTGTAAATTTTTCAATGTATTATAATAATCTAGAAGCAACGATGAAAACTTAGATTTTTTTGTTTCCACCAGAAGAGAAGACTTATCAAATAACTGATACAAGGTATTATTTACTGCTTTCTCAATCTTATTGGGAACAGATACAGGAAAAGACCACAAGTTCTCTAGATAGTCAATTTTGGTTTGTACCGTTTCACAAGCAGGTGAAGTCAAAGCCAACAAAACGGCCCGCATTTGGGTAAATGCTAATCCTTTTGGATCTTTAATCTGTAAATCATGAGCATGGGATAGCATGTCATCAAAGACCATACCCAGATGCTTTGTGGCATGCCTGTATTCTTCATTTTGGGTCTGTTGGTCAACATAAGTTCTCATGCCCTGCAATAAAGAACGTAATTGAGATAATTCTTTCTTTGGCAATCTTGAGGATTGCTCACAAAAGCAAAATTGTACCATCAAACGATTCATTTCAGCATGACAATATCTATTAATGTCATCATGCTCCATTACCTGTAGTAAGATTTGAATTACTTGCTCAACGCTAACTAGTAAATTTTTAACTACTTTACTACGACTCTCCAAATTATTTAAAAATTTTTGTCCAAAAAAAGTGGTATTTTTTTGTTCATTAAGCTTTTTATTATCTAATCCTTTTAGTTCAAATAAAGCCTTGGCTTGCAATTCCAAGAGAATTTCCAAATATTTATTAGGCAAGATATAAAGGTGATTTTGTATATGATCCACTAAAACCATTCGATCAAAAAAGTTAGTGTGAGAAAGTTGATTTTTGGAGCGACGCATTAAATTTCGTTCATATAGTTTTTGTTCTTTACTAATCTGATTTGTTAAGTCGCTTAGCTCTTCAAGAAGAGATTGACAGCCATCTTGATATGAGTAGGTATTTTCTTGCTCTGTCAAGGCATACTTAAACTCCTTGCAAAACCTACGAATTGCTTTCACGCCCTGGAGTGCAGAAAAATGTCCCTCTGCAACAATGAGTTTCATCTGCTGATAACTATCCCATAGTAACTTTTTGCATTGCGCTTCAGCATTGCCTTTTTTGTCGGTTAAAATAAACTGTAGTTTATTCTCACAGTTTTTTAAGATTTGATTTAGATCACTCAATAATTTTTGATTAAACAAATAAAATTTTGCATTTTCATTCACGATTTCATGTTTTAAAGCTTTAGAAAACTCTAAATCTTGATTATTAAAAAGTGATAAATGGCATCTGAGCTCTTCATTTATAAATTGAACTCGAGACAAATTAAGTTGGGTACGTTGTAGATTAATTTCATCAATTTCTTGGGCAATACCAACGTGCAAACCTTGAGTGATACTGTCTTCGATTCTATCATAAATTGAGTTTTGTTTTTCATTTTGCGGCAACGAAGTTTGCGCCGTATGCAACTGCTCTTCGAGACGAATTTTTTTTAATTTTAAATTTTCATCTCTCCCTGCAATTGTCAGTTCAAACTTGGTGGTAATACGATTAATTACAGGTAATTTAAAGGAACTCGGCTCTTCTAATAACAAAGCAAGGTTGTTTCTGCTTGATTCACCTGGGCCGTACAATGATTCTAAGTAGTGCAATATGATTTTTATCTGTGGAGAAAGCCCACTCCATTCTTTCTTATCAAATATTTTTTGTATGTCTGAATAAACAAAGGCTTGATACACTGCTTGTGCACTAAAATAATTCCCCATTTCCGTCAGCTGTTTTGCAAGTAACACGAAGCGCTCAAATAATAATCGACAAGAAGCAGTATCCAGCCGTTTTAACAGCTCATTTCGAATATACTCACTTTGATAACTGGATAACTGGACTAATTCTTTGGTAATCGCTTGAATGGACTCACCTTGGTTTAAGCGTTCATTAACCGTTTTAGCAAACTTTGAATAGGCGTCATTTGCCATTCTAGTCATCGTACCTGCTAATAAAGAAATTGCTGTACGATTCACTGAACGAACATGATGCGCCATCTTTGGTTCGTCATGAATTTGCTCATTTATTTTCTTATCAAGTAACAACTCATCCCATTTTGTTAATAGAATTGAAAACGATGGCACATGTTGATTCGGTAACGTGTTACTTGAAAGTGAATAATCGAATTCAAAGCTTTGTGAATCTTGTAGTTCGCACAATGAGTCTTGCATCATATTATGACGTAAACAGTGCAACATCTGTTGTTTAAGTTGTGTCACAGAGTCTTTTGGCGTTTTAAATCGTGATTGCATGGGATAGTTTTCTCGTTAAGATAGTTTGATTAGATTATTATGTTGACATGATGTTAATTTAGAGCCCGATCCGGGCATTTTAAATATTACTGGGACGATTGTAAATCAAGGTGATCGTTTTTTGTTTTTACAATAGCAATATCAGGCATCAAAAGAAAAAAACACCATTGATGCCATAGGGATACAGGTAGGTCCCCTCCCCGAGAATTGAACGTTAGTTACTTTGCATTAATAATTCTCGAGCGTGGGAACGTGTTTGTTCTGTAATTTTTAATCCACCAAGCATACGTGCAATTTCATCAATTTTTTCAGCATGTTGCAGTAAACTAATATGAGTAAATGTTTCTTTATGATCACTTTGTTTTTCAACCATGAAATGATTATGTGCAGCAGCAGCGACTTGGGGTTGATGCGTAACACAAAAAACTTGTAAGCGTTCACCCAATTTACGAAGCATTTGACCTACCAAAGCAGCCGTTGCCCCTCCAATTCCAACATCTACCTCATCAAACAGCAAGGTGGGAGTTGTCCCTTGTTGTGCAGTAATCATTTGAATGGACAAACCAATTCGAGAAAGTTCTCCACCAGAGGCAATTTTACTTAGTGAGTCAAGCTCCATGCCGGGGTTAGTGCACACTTTATACTCAACTTTATCCATCCCATGCACTTGCATTTTTTCCAGAGGAGTTATTGCAATTTCTACTTGTCCCTTAGGCATGCCCAGTTGTTGGATACTTAAAGTGATTTCTTTCGCCAGCTTTTGGGCTTGTTGTTGTCTCGTCTTGCTCAGTTTTAAAGCAGCCATTTCATAGGCATGAAGCAATTGATGAAGCTGTGAGTGTAATCGGGTTAATTGACGCTCATTATTTTGTAAATTTTCAAGTTCATTTTGTAACTGTTGCACATGAGTATGCAACTGGCTACTCTCTACATGATATTTACGAGCAAGTTGATGTATGCTACTCATTCGTGTTTCTATTTCATGCAAACGTTCCGGATCTAAATAAACGCGCTCCGAAAATTGTTGCATTTCATCAACTGCTTCTTCACATTGAATTAAAGCACCATTAATTAACTCTTGGGCATTTTTGATTTGGGTTTGTTCTTGTGGCAACTGACTAAGCAAATGCAAAACCTGGTGTAGGTTTGTACAAATATCGGGTTCATCATCTGCATTTAATAGTGCATGAATTTGCTGGCAATTCTGTAAATAGTCCTTAGCATGATGCAACAGTTGATGCTCTTGGTATAAGGTTTCAATTTCACTTTCATGGAGATTTAATGCCGATAACTCCTCAATCTGGAATTGCAGTAACTCGATTTTATCTGCTTGTTGCTCCTGACTTTGCAAAACTTCTATTTCCTGTTGCAGCTTTTGACATTGTTTGTAAAGTTGAGCTACTTCTTCAAGCAGGAGCTGATTCTTGCCATATTGATCCAATTGCTGGCGATGCGTGGCATGCTGCATTAACGCCTGATGCTGATGTTGTCCGTGAATATGTACTAATTTTTCACTTAACTCTTTCACTTTTTGCAAAGGAAAAGGTTGTCCATTAATATACGACTTAGAACGTCCCTCAGCATAAATCACGCGACGTAAATAAATGTCACCATCATCACAAGGGATATCATGATCCGCAAGCCATTGTGCCGGTTCAGAATCGTGACTCACAAAAAAACCTGCGGTGATATCGCATTTTTCTTGACCAGGACGAATCACTGAAGCATCCGCCCTCTCACCTAAAGCGAGCATCAATGCATCAATCATAATGGACTTCCCCGCTCCGGTTTCACCGGTAAATGCAGTCATTCCCTGCGTAAAATCTAACTCCAAATGGTGCACAATTGCAAATTGTTTGATGCACAAAGTTGTTAGCATATACTATCCTTGATGTTTGGATTCCCAACCAAGTTTCGATCGTAATGTATCATAATAATGATAATCAAGAGGGTGAAGTAAACGTAAATGGTGGCTGTTTTTTTGAATTGCTACTTTTTGTTCAGGCTTGACCATTCGTGACTCATGACCATCACAACTCACTCGTAAATCAGTTTCGTTAAATTGACTGATATGCAGCTCAATTTGTGACTCGCCATCAATTACTATTGGCCGAGAACTCAAACTATGAGAAAACATAGGTACAAGAACAATGGCATTGAGTTGCGGGTGCATAATTGGGCCTCCTGCAGATAAAGCATAGGCAGTAGATCCTGTAGGAGTTGATAAAATCATACCATCCGAACGATAATGACTGACTAATTGTTGATTCACATAGACTGAAAATTCAATGAGGTGGGTTTCCTTACCACGCCCTAAAACAACATCATTAAGCGCATCTCCCTCAAAATAAATATGATCTTCATCATAAATGCGCGTATGTAACAAAAAACGTCTTTCTTCTGTATATTGTCCTGCTAGAACAGCACTTAATTGGGTTTCAAGTTCATTGGGTAAAATATCGGTAAGAAAACCCAGACGCCCTCTATTAATACCAATGACTGGTGTATCTACCTTAATTGCCAGGCGTGCCGCTGAAAGCAAGCTTCCATCACCACCAATAACAATAATTAAATCCTGCTCTTCTCCCATATTTTCCCGGGCTAATATGGGTAATTCCACACCAAAGCCAGTAGCTGTATCAATATCCTGAAAAATTTGCACCTTCTGACTTTTCAGGAAATCAATTAAACGATATAAGCTCTCACTGACTCCTTGATTGGCACGATGTTGGCGTGCAAACAAGATAACCCGTTTGAATGAGGTGTTATTCTTCACTATTTGCTGTTCTTGATGCTTTTTTTCGTTCATGTTCTTTCAATGATTTTTTTCTTATGCGAATGGAGTTAGGAGTCACTTCCACCAACTCATCATCATCTATAAATTCCAATGCTTGCTCTAAAGTTAATTTCACTGCAGGCGTCAAGATGATATTTTCATCAGAACCCGAAGCGCGAATATTCGTTAATTGCTTTTCTTTAGTGACATTCACTACTAAATCATTATCACGAGAATGAATTCCAACAATCATCCCTTCGTAACAAACTGTTTGGGGTTCCACAAACAATCGTCCACGTTCTTGTAAATTGAACAGAGCGAAAGCACGTGCCATACCTTGGCAATTAGAGATCAATACACCATTAGTTCGCTTGCCGATTCGCCCTTTAATCGCTGGCCCATAATGATCATAAACATGATACATTAAACCTGTGCCCGAGGTAGACGATAAAAATTCATTATGAAATCCAATAAGGCCGCGGGTAGGAATCATATAGTCAAGGCGTACACGCCCCTTTCCATCCGGGACCATGTTTTGTAACTCACCACGACGTTCACCTAATTTTTCCATAATAGTACCTTGGTGATTTTCTTCTACGTCTACAGTGAGATGCTCATAAGGCTCTTGTTGCTCTCCGTCCACCTCACGAATAATCACCTCAGGTTTACTTATAGCTAATTCATAACCTTCACGGCGCATGGTCTCAATAAGAATGGATAAATGCAATTCACCGCGACCAGAAACTCTAAATTTATCAGGATCATCACAATCTTCAACACGTAAAGCAACGTTATGCAATAATTCAGTTTCTAGACGCTCACGAATTTTTCGTGAAGTCACAAATTTGCCTTCTTGGCCAGCAAAAGGCGAGTCATTCACCTGGAAAGTCATGCTGATGGTTGGTTCATCAACCGAAAGTACAGGCAATGCCTCAACGACACTCAGATCACAAATCGTATCAGAAATCTTAAGTCCCTCAATTCCCGTAATTGCAATGATATTGCCTGCATTTGCTTCCTCAACTTCGATACGCTCAAGGCCTTTAAATCCTAATAGTTGCAGCAGACGGCCCGAACGAATGTTGCCATCCTTATCAATAATTTTTACTGCCGATTTTGCTTTAATTTGTCCACGAGTGATTCGTCCTATACCGATAGTACCTACATAGGATGAATAATCCAAGGAACTGATTTGCATCTGGAAGGGTCCATTTGCATCTACTTTAGGGGGCTCAACTTTTTCAATAATTGTTTGCAATAAAGCACTCATATCTGAGGCCTCATCTTCCAAGTGCAGCTTCGCATAACCATTTAAGGCAGAAGTATAAACAACAGGGAAATCCAATTGCGCATCTGTCGCGCCCAGATTATCAAATAAATCAAACACTTGATCCATGACCCAATGAGGTCTTGCGCCTGGACGATCAATTTTATTAATGACTACAATAGGATTTAACCCACGCGCAAAAGCCTTTTGTGTCACAAAACGTGTTTGTGGCATAGGGCCATCGACTGCATCAACGAGCAATAACACACTATCAACCATGGATAAAATACGCTCAACTTCACCGCCAAAATCAGCATGGCCAGGAGTATCAACTATATTGATTTGATGGTTTTTCCAATAAACACAAGTGTTTTTTGCAAGAATAGTAATCCCTCGTTCTTTCTCCAAGGCATTAGAATCCATTACCCGTTCAACTTTAGGGGCCCTCTCATTTAATGTGCCCGTTTGTTGAAGCAATTTATCAACTAGAGTGGTTTTACCATGGTCAACATGCGCGATAATGGCGATGTTGCGAATTTGATCAATCATAAAATAACCTTTGATGGAAAAAGCAAGTACTTGTACATAGATTTAACATTATACCTCAACAGAACACTAAAACCTATCTGATTCTTATTTTTTAGTATAGCAATCTACACTTCTTGCTTGAGTCAATAAAAAAAACCAGTTTTCCAGATACAATTGATTGTTTTATTAAATTAATTTCTAACTATTCCTGCGAGATGCTACTAATTATTTTTTAGCTGCTAAAATAAGAATGAGGGGTTAAAAAAAGGGAGTAATTATGAGACAGCTAATTTTACATCCCACCGATATTAGCCAATGGCATGCATTAGTTAATGAGGCTCAAGCTGCAACGCAGCTTATTTTGAGCGAAAACACTGAAAGTTATTTAGTATTTCTACTTATGCGCTTTTCTCAAGGGCCTAAACTAATTGAATCCATAGTTGCACTCGATTTTCTAGAGTCTATGCATAGACCGCGAACACTGCAAATGGAATTACTACGCGATGTAGGGGATAAAAGTTTATTATTTTGTGGCCTTTTTCCAGGAATTGCCAAAAGAAGGCATGTGAGTCTTGAGTATTTTTCTGAAATGGGACAAGCAGCCTATTTGACTGTTGGAGAATTAGAAGGCAAACACTCTGAAAATATATATTTTCAATTAAGTGAGCAATTTCTAATCTTAAAACAGATATTACAGGCGATGCGCGGTGAATGTGCCGAAATCATTCAAGCTGATCCTAAAATTTTATCGTCCATAAAAGTAAAATTACAATAAAGACAAACCCTGGGTGAGCCTAGCAAGCCCAGGCATGCCTTTAACCTTTATCTCTTGTCTTTTAAGGTGAACCTTGATGAGAGGCTTAATTTATTGACTTTCAACTCTTAGCTTAAATCTAGAACATTTCTTATGTGTTAAAAATATACAAATACATAACGCTCTATGTTATGTTAAATAAACAGTCATTTTGATTCATTCAAATGTATACCGAATTGACAAAACACAAAAAGACACAGAGGAGAATAGAGTATGGCAGGTATTTTAAGTTTTTTTTTAGACGTTCCAGTTAAAAAACCAAGCTCAGAAGCAGAAACCTTTTCTGAGAAAAGGAAATCGGATTTTTTACCCGATACATTCCGCATTGCTTTGAACAATATGAAATCAGAAGAGAATTTAGCAAAATATTTGCATAAGCAAGCGCAACTCCATCCACAAGAATATCGCGAAGCCATTCAGAGCTATTTCAAAGAGAAACTCGATAAGAGAACAGCTCTGATGCGCCATGTCAGTTTTTTTGACTCTGAAAACACATCAACATTGAGCTTCATGAATGTGGTACAAGGATTTAAGGACTTAGGTTTTGGTACGCTTTCTGCATATTTAAATACCGCTCTAGTTATAGGCGGAGGCATCTTAGGTACCCAAAAACTAGAGCCGCCTATTGAAAAGGTTCATAACTTAACACATCCTGTCTCTCATACCGCTCTTTTTAATCAGAACCCATCTAAATTTAATAACATTGCCCATGAAAAATTTATAAAAAATATGATCGAAAGAAAGATGAAAGGACGCGATAAGCTTGGGGAAGAAGACATCATTGCTTTAGTTGATGAAATAGGAAAACAACACCCCAAAACGGGCTTGGGCAAAGTATTCGCGGAATTTTTAAGGCCACTCCAGATTGTAGCATTCACTAACGTGATGAATTTATGTGGTGGCTTTCTAACACAACAAGATTTAGCAGATTTCTTTAGTGGTACACTTTTTTATGCTATAGCTGAACCAAGCTCTGTTGCTCATCGAGTGATGACGATGCGCTAAGTGACTCATTGAGGTTTTCGAAACGTTGAACTAAACCCCATAGTTCAACGTTATTCTACTCAAAAATTATTAACTAAAAGGACCTTAGAAGGATGTGTGTAACCTAATTGACTCATTTAATCGATTAGTAATCATTTCCTCCATTTCAGTGTTTTTATATCTTTGAGCCCAATATAAAGGGGTCTGGCCTCTTGGATCTTCCACCATTGGATTAGCTCCATGTTGCAGCAAGAGCGCTACAATTTTACTGTCATTACGGCTTGCTGCTTCAAGAAGAGGACAATTTCCGCCTTGCGAAAACTCATTAACATCTCGACCTTCGAGAATAAGAGCTCTCACGACACCAATCTGGCCAATCTCTACAGCTTTCAATATAAGATTCATATTCGTTTTAATTTCCATTTTTACTGTCCTCAAAGTGTAAATAATTAAAATTATTACATCAAGTTTATTTATTATTCAAAAACCTAAACAACAGGTGATGTTTTGTGGTTAGTTGCTTCAGGCGTATGAGCCTCCAGTTGAGCCTTGTTTAAAATTGATTCTAAACGCTGTTTGGTATCAACAGTAACTTTTATTGAAGTATCTTTAGAGATGTTATTTGATCTATCTATTATTAATTCACTGTAGTTTGACAGTTTTGGATTTTGTTTTTGTAATTCATCATAGTATCCTTTGAGATAGTCACCCATATTAGGGGGTACTGCAGCGGTTTTGGAAAAAGCACTTACAGCATTCATAAGAGCATTAGCCATATTCTCAATCTGAACTTCTCGGGTAATGTCTATAGGTCTTTGACTGGCTAATTTATTTAAAATGTTAATGTATTTTTTCACTTCAGGATTTTCAAAAAATTTTTCTCTGGTTCCTTCTGCACGAATAAAACCTACATCACTGATAATACGAGTTACCATCTTATCAATTTCAGCCCTATTAAATTTTTCGTTTGCAGGCGCGCTATATATTTTATTCTTTATTTTATCTTGAACCCATTGGTCTTGATCTTTCAAAATCGCTGCAATCGCAGGGTGCTGTTTTAATTTATCACCCAGTAATTTGTTTATAGCAACATTTAGAGCCACTTCCTTAACCCCATTTATAGTTAAGTCTTGCAGACAATTTTCGGTGATTAAAGAGTCTATGACTGCAGATACCGCTGCTTTATCAGTATCTGATACAATATAAGGTTCCTGGAGTGTATCTAATTTCGCTTTGACCTTGTCGCAGATCTCGTTTTTTATCAAATCCATACTGCTTTGTAATTGCTCATTTCTAGTTACTAAAAGTTGTTGGCTGTATTGAATTAATCTCGCTTTTTCATTTACAAACGTCCCTTCAGGTATAAATTTTGCAATCACTTCAAGATCCTCAGGAGTAACTTTATCGTTAATATTCGGATTTTTTATAATGTTTTGGAAGTTTAAATCATTTTTAAAGACAGCAAATAATTCTTTAAGAAGTTGATTACCACGCTCGGTATTTGGAATAGTTCTTAATAAAGGACCAAATAAAGAAATGTTTTTACTCTGAATCACATGATTAACAAAACTGGTTACTGCTACTTCATCATAGTTTGTATCAGAAATAGCAAGAAGTTTTTCACGATCATTTTCTGGGAGTTTAGGATTAGTATATTTTTTTATAAGATAGGAAAAAGATGGAAAATCCAGCGTTGTTGCTTCATTACTTTCAGATTGAACGGAAACTTTAATACTTTTGAGTGCAGCACAATAGTCAACCTTCCCATCACCTTGGCTCCAAGACATGTTAATTGCAGTCACAATATGCTTAGTCATTTCAAAAATTGGGTGCTCACAATCCACTGAGTAACAGCCCCATAAATTATTCCATTGTGGATAGTATTTTCTATTATAGGATACTAAGCCGCTATCCATAGCGGCTTTAGAAAAACCAACAGAGTAAATTTGGTTTGATCCAGGTGTTTTTCTTTCAAGAAGATCTTTACTTTCAGCAACATAACCATCATGTTGCCTGGCTAGATCCCCTGCAAATTTAGAATCCTCACACGTATAAACGACCTTATTGTGGGGAGATACATATAGGCCTGATTCATCGTAATAACTGGCATTCATCCCGTCTTTTTGTATATTAGAACCTATAGTTGCATTATAAAAAGCTTTTCTATCAACAATAATTGTATTGGTATCAATTTGTAAATGCCGTTTTCCTTGATTGTTAATAATGGCTCTATTTTTTATTAAATCAGCAGTACTACCCAAAGCTTCCAATTGATGCAAATAGTCTTTTTCATCTGAAGTTGCTGCCTCTTCATAGAAATCTTGTATTGTTATTCCCTCTGTCTTGCATTTTTCTGCAAGGTAATCAAAATATTCTGCTTTAATTTTTTGATAATCCTCGGAATTATAGTTTTGCCCAGTATAGTTTTCGCCGCTTTTCCAATGAGGAATCATCAGTGCTGAAAGAACAATTTGTGGCGGTTCGCGTCCAATTCCCCGGGCTGCATCATCAAAACTTTTTTTCATGATCCTGATATTAGCTACCTGACTATCGATAAATCTCTTCACCCCATCTTTATCGAACTTCCATCGTTCTTGCATTCCAAAAGTACTCAAGGTAACAACATCCTTAGATGCAACAGGTGTATTTCGCGTCATTTAATGCTCCAATATTATGCTTATATCGCATAATTCAAGCACTAAGATTGATATTTGAACAATTAATTATATTTATATATCATATTGAATTAACTAATATCTATTATTTATCATAAAATTAAGTACATTTTGTTGTTGGGCTTATGAAAAAGAAATAACAAGCTGGACTACGAAATTATTGTGGGGTACTTTGATGTAAATGCATGTGCTAATTGAATTAAACAACGTGAACAGCGCTTAGAACATCGAATGATTTAAATCATTCGATGTTCTAAGCGCTTCAACTATCCCTTATGAAACAACATGGTGATATCTATAGGATCAAAAGTATATTTCTGATTACAAAAATCACAACGAATAGATACTTCCCCCTGTTCTTTGAGTAATTCTTTTGCATCCTCTTCACCTAAAACAGTAAGCACTTGTTTCATTTTATCAAGGCTACAGCGGCATTTAAAACGAGTTTCACGCCGCTCAAATATTCTTATTTCCGTTTCATGATAAAGTCGGTACAATAATATTTCATTATCTAAAGTCAGTAACTCGTCTTCACTCACTGTTTGACCCAATTGCACTGCATATTCCCAGAATTGTTCCCTGTGTTGCGTATCTTGACCCGGCATTAGCTGCAACAACATTCCTGCAGCAGCACGTTCATTCACCGCCAACCAGACTCGCGTAGAAACTTGCTCCGATTGAGCAAAATAGTTCATTAAGTTCTCACTCATCGAAGTAGATTGAATAGGAACCATACTCTGGTAAGCATTGGTTTGATTATTTTGATTAATGGTTAAAACCATTTGCCCTTCGAGAAATGCATTCGCATACTCTATCGTTTCCAGACCTTCAATAAATTGAGCAAAGGCTCTTACGTTAAGTTCATGATCACATTGGACTAATAATAAAGGAAGCCGATTATCTCCTTGAAACTGTAGATTTAAACTCCCCTGAAATTTGATACTCGATGCTAAAAGCAAACAAGAAACAAGTGCCTCTCCTAGTAAATTTTTAACCATTGGAGGATAATTTCGTTGACTCATAATGGTTTGATAAGTGTCTTCAATGTGAACGATTTCACCACGAATATTTGCATGTTCAAAAATAAAGCGTTGCAGGGTATCTGATTGTTTCATAAACGAGCTCTAAAAAATTACGGCAATCACTAAGACTCAGTTGCAATCTCGAAGTATAACATAATTTTTTTGTAATTTTCCTGGAGAAAAAATGATTTTGAACTATGCTTTTAAAGTCCACACTAAAATTTTAAGGATGAAATCATGATAGACAAAAACATACTTGCCCCCTTATTCAAAACTATAGACAAAGTCGTTTTTGGGATTGAAGAGGTGGAAGAGCCTCAAACCAAACCTGATTTTATTGAAATAGACACTGAAGAAGAGTTTGATGTAGAGCGCTCAACGAATTAATTGTTGATTCCTAATACCTATGCGGGCAATAATCGCTCTTTTTTGAGTGAGAAGTCTTTAATATGTTGAACAGCCAACAAATGGCAGCAGTGCGTCATATAGATGGACCTTTATTAGTCCTTGCTGGAGCTGGAAGCGGTAAAACACGAGTAATCACGCAAAAAATAGCTTATTTAATTAATACATGCGGCTATGCCGCGAATACTGTATGTGCAGTAACATTTACCAACAAAGCAGCCAATGAAATGCGTGCTCGGGTTGCAGCCGTTTTACCACCAGCAACTCGAAGAGGTTTAAAAGTAGCAACCTTCCATACTTTAGGCTTGAGTATTATCAAACGCCACCTTGACTTGTGTAATTTAAAAAAGGGCTTTTCAATTTTTGACAGCGAGGATTGCGTACAAATATTGCGTGGATTTTTACCTGCGAATAAAGCAACAGAAAGAGAGTTTATCCTGCAAATTCAACAACGAATCTCACGTTGGAAAAATGATCTCCTCACTCCGGAACAAGTGATACACAATCCTTCTGATGCTCCCTATTATGAAGAAGCTGCGTTACTTTATCCTCGCTATCAGCAGGCACTCAAAGCATATAATGCGGTAGATTTTGATGATTTGATTCGTCTTCCTGTAAGCCTTTTAAACGAACATTCTTCCGTATCAAACTATTGGCAGAATAAGATTCGTCATTTATTAGTCGATGAATATCAGGATTCAAATACCAGTCAATACCTTTTAGTAAAACAACTAACTGGAATAAGAGCTCACTTTACCGTTGTAGGTGACGACGATCAGTCAATTTATGCATGGAGAGGAGCAAAACCTGAGAATTTAAAGCAATTACAGCAGGATTATTCGCAATTAAAAATAATAAAACTGGAACAAAATTATCGGTCGACAAATATCATTTTACATTCAGCAAATCATCTTATCGCGAATAATCAACATCTATTTGAAAAAAAGTTATGGAGTGAATTCGGCCATGGTGAATTATTAAGAGTTATTCGTTGTAAAGATGAAAATGATGAGGCAGAACAGGTTGTTGCTGACTTAATTAGCCATAAAATACGCGCTAGAACTCAATATGGCGATTATGCAATTCTATACCGTGGCAATCATCAATCCCGTATTTTTGAAAAAGTGCTACGCCATTATGGAATCCCTTATCACATTAGTGGTGGTCAATCCTGGTTTGCTAAAGCAGAAGTAAAAGATGTCTTTGCCTACTTGAAATTATTGTGCAATGCGTCAGATGATGCTGCGTTTTTGCGAGTCATCAATACCCCCAAACGAGGGATCGGTGAGACAAGCCTCGATGCTCTGGGCCATTATGCGCAAAATAAAGGTATAAGCCTTTATGCAGCAGCGGATCATCTTGCACTTAGTGAATACATCGCAGAAAAACCACGTGCTGCTTTACTTTCTTTTAAATCATGGATGGAACGAATAAAGCTACAAGTCATCACGGGGTCTATAGTAGAACAACTCAAACAAATGGTAGAGGACAGTAATTATGAAGCTCATATTTATGAGCTCTGCGATACTCCTGCTAAAGCACAAAAAAAGATGGATAATGTTTGGGAGTTATTAGAGTGGATTGAGCGTTTGTTAACCAAAAATCCAGCACAAACTTTAGCTGAGGTAATTAACAAGCTCATTTTAATCGATATTCTTGATCAAGCTGAAGAACAAGATAGTGATACTTTGCAGCTTATGACCTTACATGCATCAAAGGGTCTAGAGTTTCCTTATGTTTACTTAGTAGGTATGGAAGAAGAATTGCTACCACACCGAGTCAGTATTGATGAAGACCAAATCGAAGAAGAAAGACGATTAGCCTATGTTGGTATTACTCGCGCCCAAAAAGGTTTATGCTTTACGTTAGCCAAACAAAGACGTCGTGCCGGTGAATTACAAGACTGTTTGCCAAGCAGATTTTTAGACGAACTTCCTCCCGAACACCTTGAATGGTTTGGAAAAAATGTAGAACGCTCCGAAGAACAATCAAAACATTTAGCAAAAACTCATTTAGCTGGATTAAAAAGCCTGCTACTTGAACAGTAAGTTACAAAGATCGTTGTAGCGACAATGCAGCACAGGCTACAATAAGAGGTACGATTCATCGCGATTGCTCTATTGATACCATGAGAAAAAACATCATCCTATTCACTGTTGCATTAGCCATGTTCATGGAAGCAGTAGATACAACCATTATTAATACAGCAATTCCTGTGATGGCCCGCAGTTTAGCGGTCGATCCCATAGATTTGAAGTTAGCACTCATCAGCTATCTTTTGAGCCTAGCAATCTTTATTCCTATTAGTGGCTGGGTAGCAGACAAATTTGGCATCAAAATAGTTTTTATTACTGCCGTCACGATATTTACTTTAAGTTCGATTTGGTGTGGATTCACGCATAACTTATCGGAGTTGATTTTGGCCCGTATTGCTCAAGGAATCGGTGGTTCATTTACTGTACCTATAGGGCGCCTCATTATTTTTCGAACCAGTGCACGGCATGAATTAATTTCAAAAATGACCCTGGTAATTATGGTTGCCTCTGTCGGTATGATGCTAGGACCATTATTAGGCGGGATTATTACTTATCATTTTTCTTGGCGTTGGATCTTTTGGGTCAATATACCTGTAGGAATAGTCACCATCGGTTTAGCAAGTAAATTACTTCCTAACTTGCCTTCTCACCCTGTTCCCTCTTTAGATAAATTAGGATTTGTTCTATTTGGCAGCGGACTGGCTGTTTTAACTTTTGGTTTATCCATGTTCAGTGAGTCCAATGTAACCCTAACGCAAACATCGATGATGCTAACCACCGCATTAGTGTTATTGTGTGGATATACCAAACATTCTTACAAAAGAAAGCATCCTATTGTTCAGGTTGAACTTTTGTATACGCGTACCTTTTGCATTTCCGTACTAGGTAATCTATTAACGCGCTTGAGTTTTGGTGGTGTGCCATTTTTATTACCTTTATTGTTACAAATTGGTTTAGGCTACTCACCAAGCTTATCCGGCCTATTACTCACCCCTATAGCATTGGGGGTATTTTTAGTGAAACCTTTTTCTGTTTATATCCTGCGTTGGCTTGGCTATAAAAATTTATTAATGATTAATACCTTTCTTGTGAGTTTATCTTTATTGTCTTTTTTTTCAATTAACTCAAACTCCTCCATTTATGGTATTGCAATTTTAACTTTTGCCTATGGTTTTTTGGTTTCACTACAGTACACCGGCATGAACTCCCTTGCATATGCGAACATTACTGAAAAGGACCTAAGCGCAGCCACCAGCATTATGAGCACTATTCAACAGTTATCGCAAAGTTTTGGTCTCGCTGTTTCAGCGATATTGGTTGATTTTTTCACCTATAAATACTCTGTACATCAGGCTTTTTCAGTTAAAATATTTCATGATACGTTTATAACGCTAGGAATACTTACTTTTTTTTCAGGAATTATTTTTACATTCCTAAAAAAGGAAGATGGTTTAGAGCTTATTGAAACTCCTGCAAGTAAATCCTCATAAAAACTTACATCTTCATAAATGAACAAAAGCGTTAATAGGTTATCTATTTGGCTCGATTCATCACAGTTTTTAGAGAAATATGATCAATCACGTGTAATGTATTAGAATTTTTAGTCAAAATGATCTATGATAGAAATGCATTATCGTTGTTTTGCAAAAAAAAAATTTTTTGAGAAAAAAACAGCACAATTAATAAAATAATGCTACAATGTATTAGTTACAATTTAGGAAATTAAAATGTCAGATAAAATTCGTGGTACAGTAAAGTGGTTTAATGAGTCCAAAGGTTTCGGTTTTTTAGAAAGTGGCGGTAAAGATTATTTTGTTCATTTCAGTGCAATTCTAGGCACCGGGTTTAAAACTCTTGCAGAAGGTGCAACCGTAGTGTTCAAACCAAGTAATGGTCAAAAAGGTCCGCAAGCTGAAGAAGTTGAAGTAGTAGCCTAATACATTTATTTAAAACCCTATTTGCTTTAATACATCGTTATTTCTGGAGTAGGGTTTTTCAAAAAATCATTATTGCCCTCAAATAATAAACAAGTATTGAATAGCATAATAATCAAAATTCAAACTTGATCATCATGCTTTATATAAAAACAAGTCTATTATCAACAGCTAAAATACAAGGAATCGTATTATGGTTAAAAAAATTGGCGTTGTGGTTGGAAGTTTGCGCAAAGAGTCCTTCAACCGAAAAATGGCGCATCAGCTCATTTCTCTATCCCCCCCTCCCTGGAATTACAGATTATTGAAATTGGTGATTTACCTTTATACAACCAAGACCTTGATGATGAAAATAGACCGCCAGCCGCTTGGACGCAGTTTCGTGAGCAAATACAAACATGTCAAGGGGTGCTCTTTATAACACCTGAATACAACCGTTCCGTTCCTGGTGTCCTGAAAAATGCAATTGATGTGGGCTCTCGTCCTTATGGTCAAAGTGTATGGAGCAAAAAACCTGGTGCGGTGATAAGCATTTCTCCAGGTGCTATTGGTGGATTTGGCGCAAATCATCATTTAAGACAATCGTTTGTATTTTTAGATATCCCCATATTACAGCAACCTGAAACCTACATCGGCGGGGCTGGAGATTTATTTGATGCCCAAGGAAAAATAAAAAAGGAAGACACTTTGAAATTCATTAAAAAATTCATAGACGCTTATGCTGCTTGGGTTGAACTAAATACACAGAAATGAACAGAATACCTTTAATAAGCCCTAGCCTGGATTAGAGCATAGTAGAACCGGTATGTCGCTATGCTTCACCCAGGCTAGAATATACGAAGAAATGACTCTAGACCGATTTTGCGGAGTGATTTTCATTCGAAAAATGTCAGATAGAGCCTTGCCTTGATCGATTATGATCTATTGTGCTCTCTGCGTGCAACTTAATGGATCCTCTGGGTGGAAAATATAACTCTAAGAATATAGAATAGATAATACAGCCGTGTTCCCTATCCTAAGTCCATTATAAAACAGCAGGCATAAAATCCATGACAAATTACCTCGAGCAGTTTGAACAACGCAAACAAGATCATATTAAGTTGGCTTTAATGCCTGAAAACCAAACTGCTGATTTAAGTACTTTGGACAATATTAATTTAATTCATGAAGCACTTCCTGATTTAAATTTTGATGAAGTCTCTATTAGAGGAAATCGATTTGGTCGCGAAGTTGAAAAACCTTTTCTTGTTAGTTCTATGACCGCAGGACATCGACGCGCAAAACACATCAATCGAAACCTTATGGAAGCCTGCGCAAAAAATGGTTGGGCAATGGGCGTAGGCTCACAAAGACGGGAACTTACAGATTCTAAAGCAGCTTTTGAATGGCAATATTTACGTCAAGATTTTCCAGAAGTAAGTTTATACAGTAACTTGGGGATAGCTCAATTAATTGAAACATCCGTTACCGACATACAGCGCTTAACGGATGCTTTGCAGGCTGATGCATTAATTATTCATTGTAATCCCCTGCAAGAATGCATACAACCTGAAGGAACCACAACCTATAAAGGATGTTGGGATGCGTTGGCCCATCTAGTAAAAAATTTTGAGTTGCCCATTATAGTCAAAGAAACTGGTTGCGGTTTTTCACGTGAAACAATGACACGCTTAAATGATATTGGCATTGCAGCAATTGATGTAGGAGGATTAGGCGGAACTCACTGGGGACGAATTGAAGGGCATAGAGCCACTGGTGACCCAATGAGACAACAAGCCGCCATAACTTTTCGCAACTGGGGAATTGACACTGCAACCTCAGTAAAACTTGCAATGGAAATTAACCCCTCTTACGAAATTTGGGGATCTGGTGGAGTATATAACGGGTTAAATGCTGCTAAGCTTTTTGCACTTGGGGCAACAACAGTTGGTTATGCAAAACCAATGCTTGAAGCAGCACTAAAATCATCTGAACAAGTTAGTTTATGCATGCAGACAATAGAGTACGAATTAAAAGTAGCTTTGTTCTGTACTGGAAGTAGAACCCTATTAGACTTAAAGAAAAAATTGGGTTGACCTCAGTTCGACATAAGCATTGCCAAATTTTCATTAAATGAGGATGTTTTTAGGGAAGCATTTTCGGCATGAGCATATAAGCAGCTAAGCCCGATAAGAGGTAAATAAGAAAATTATCAAGCCTCCGATGTCCGGGTGTTCAATTTGGCAAATTGATTTTGCTCAATAACTATTTCAACAGTGCTATGTTGCCCAAGCAAATATTTTTGAAAAGCTACTGTTCGTTTTTGCAATAGAGCCGGTAGCAGTTTCATAGGCCTTAGGCCCTACTACACAGTCGTTTTAAAAATATGCACATTTTTATGAATCCTACTTTTATACTAAGTCGCATGAATAAAAATACCGAATTACCAAGGTATGTTATCCAGTTTAAATGAGCCATTTTTTGGTTAACTACCTGCAATATTTGTTGGTGTATAAAAATGATTGTTTGTTTAAAAATATTCTTCGTCTTAAAGAAACAGGAGATGCTGTCCAATATCGTTTTGCCAGTATATGAAATCGATAATAGTCTATACATAGGAACTATTCCCACAAAAAAACCCCCGCTTAAAGAAGCATGTTTGGGGTTTTTCTTTGCTTGATATAAAATGATTTTTAGGATGTTTAACCACAACACATTTAGATTGCGATTGCGTGTTAATTGCATCACAATATTTACAAAACTCAAATCATGGGTTATCTGTTCGCTCACTTTAGTATCAAAACGTTTCAGTGAGCCCGCACTAAAATTCTCTGTTTTGAAGCTTTCGATGATTGTTTCGGCAGCTAATCTTCCACTTTGCAAAGCATATTGTATTCCTTCGCCAGTAAACGGATTGATAAATCCTGCTGCATCACCAGTGAGTAAAACTCTGTCTTTTACATTAATTGTAGTGGGGTCATAACAAGATAAAGGCCAACCAGCTATTTTAGTTATTTGCATTCCCTGGCTCATTTTTGATTTAAAAAAAGGATCATTTTCTATCATTTCCAACAGCATGGCTTTTAAATTAGTTTCATTTTTGGGAAATGTTTTTAATACCATACCAATGCCCACATTAGCGGTTGTAGATGATGTGGGAAAAAACCAGAAGTATCCTGGAAAAGTGTTTCGTGTAAAAAAAAGCGTTGCTTGGTGCGATATACAATTAATATTTTCACAGTAGGCGCGCACTGCTACAATTTTATGTTTTGGATTTGGTTTTTTACCTTGAAGAATTCTCGCAACCATACTATTGCTTCCATCTGCACCAACCAACATTTTGATTAAAAAGTGTCTTTTTTTACCGAGTTGCTCGCATTCAACCCTAACATCCTGTTCATTAACGAAATAATTCACAAGCTTACAGTCAGTAATAACGTTAACTCCCTGTTGCTTTGCGGCGTTAACTATCCAACTATCAAGCAAAACACGTGGAATGACTCTACCATAATTAACAAAATCTTTGATTTGAGGGATATTGTCCGTTATCAATTTCTGGCCATCTACATAAACGGTGGCTTCTGTGATCATGTTAGTTGCTTTGAACTCAGGAAGATCGGTAATACCAAGCGTCATTAGTTCCTTTAAAGACATTGGAGAAACAAAATCTCCGCACACCTTATCTCTTGGGAAAGAATGAGAATCTATAAGCATTACTTTTTTGCCCGCTTGTGCCAAATAATAAGCACATATCGCCCCAGAAGGACCAGCACCTGCGATTAAAACGTCCGCATCAAAATTACTAGCTTTTAGTGAGTCGTCCTTCGCTAAAATCGACTTATCCCGACAATATGCCATATTATTCATTTCTCAAATATTCCATTAAATGAATACAACATTAGGTCTTGTAGTAAGCGTTCACTTACCTCTTCATGTAAGTATATAAAAAATATACGCCCTGACAAAAAGCAGGATCAAAGTTAAATCAAAATGAGAGCTGATTCATGAAAGACAAAAAACACCAACCTATTTAAAGCTGATACTTTATTATTAAATGGATGAAATCCTTTATAAATGACTTATAGAACAGTTAATATAACTTTGTATCGCTATTATCCAGTGCATTTTGAATAAAGTCTAATTTGAGAAGTAAGTCTTTAATCTCGTGTACAGTGAGTTGCTGCGTATTATGAGAAGTATAATCTTCATAATTAGAGATAATTTCCTCACCTTCGACAAAATATTTTTGTAATTCAAATCCCTATTATCTGCTTGGATACGATAATATCGTCCCATATCTTCTGCTTTGGCCATTTCTTCCCGAGAAATTAAAGACTCATATAACTTTTCACCATGTCGCGTCCCTATAATTTTCACTTCACTATAGCTTTGAAAAATTTCAATTAACGCTTGAGTTAAATCAGCAATAGTGGATGCAGGTGCTTTTTGAATAAAAATATCACCTTGGTTTGCATAAGAAAAAGCATGTAATACCAAATCAACAGAATCTTCAAGCGACATTAGAAATCGAGTCATTTTAGGATCAGTTATCGTCAACTCTTGTTTTGCTTTGATTTGCGCAACAAAAAGAGGGATCACAGAGCCTCTTGAGGCCATAACATTGCCATAACGTGTAGCGCAGATAATCGGGCCATTTTCAGGAACAACTCGTGATTTGGCAACGACGATCTTTTCTGCCATTGCTTTGGAGATACCCATGGCATTAATGGGATAAACTGCTTTATCTGTACTCAACACCACTATTTTTTTAACTGAACGGGCTATGCCTGCAGCCAAAACATTATCTGTACCCAAAATATTAGTTCGCACTGCTTCCATTGGATAAAACTCACAAGAAGGAACTTGCTTCAACGCTGCTGCATGGAATACATAATCTACTCCAATCATTGCATCAGCTACTGATGCATAATCACGAACATCACCAATGTAAAATTTTACTTTATCATTATTCAGCTCGTTACGCATATCCTCTTGTTTTTTTTCATCACGGCTAAAAATTCGTATTTCACGAATGTCTGATTTTAAAAAGCGCTGTAAAACAGCATGCCCAAAGGAGCCTGTTCCACCTGTAATCATCAGAACTTTATCTTTGAACATACTCATTTATCCTCATATAAACTTTTTGATTCATACATTAACGCAATCAATTGTGACCAATCAGGAGCATCGTAGCCGGTTGCATTTTTAAAACGTTCGCCATTGAGTGAACGATCAATCCTAATTTCTTCATCCGCTATAATGCTTATTTTTTTCTTATAAATCTCTGCGATCAAAGAAAGCAACTCATATTTACTAATAGGTGCCGCTGCAACATGATATAGTCCGCACAGTTCGGGTTTAGGGATAACGTAATCACGCATAACTCGTGCTAATTCGAAGGTAGGCAATCCTGAAAAAATAGCATTTACGTATCCTTTAGTCGCTATCTCCTGAGAAAGAAACCACTCTACTAATGCGGTTTTACTGTTGAATTCATGCCCTATTATTGAAGTACGCAGCGTAATTGCATTTGAACTTTCAGTAATTTCACCAATAAATTTTGATTTACCATATAAGTCTTCAGCATCTGAATTATCATTTTCAGTGTAAAAGCCTCTTTTCCCAGAAAAAACGCAGTCTGTACTAATATGAATCAACCTTACCCCTGCTAATTGACACAGTCGTGCTAATTGATGAGGTAACATTGCATTAATAGGCAACGCCGATAAAGGATCCTTAGCACTGGATAATTGTTTAATTAATCCAATACAATTAATGACAACATTAGGACGAACTTGCTCAAGAACCCCGCATAAAGCATCTAAATTAAGTACATCGATATCAGAAATGAGGAAAGGGTGAAAAGCGCTTGGAAAATATTTTAAACCTTCTTTACTTCTTAAAGTACCCCAAACTTCAAAATCCTTCTGCTGCTGGTTAAACGTATGAAACACTGCACTTCCCAGCATACCAGTTATACCTAAAACCAGAATTTTCAAAATCAGTTTACCTCTTTTTTAATTTTATTATTCAGAATTTCAATGAGTCGACGACTCTGCGTTGTCATTTCAAAATGCTCCAAGAAGAAATCTCTCGCTGCGCCTCCCAGCTTTTCTCGCTCTGAAACAGGCATATGATATAATTTTTCCATATTTTTGGCTAGCGCATCAGCATCCTCGGCAGGTGAAACTAATCCTGCTTGTGCCTCTGTGACAATACGCGCCCCCTCTCCATCTAATGCCGCTAAAATAGGTCGTCCTGCAGCTAAATAAGCCTGAATTTTACTGGGTATAGTATACGAAAAGAGCTCATCTTTTTTTAAACTGACTAAAAGAGCAGCTGCTTTCGAAAAAATAATGGGCATTGCAGCTGCTGGAAATCGACCAGGAATTAATACATTTTTTATCTTTCTTTGTGTTATCTGAAGAAACAACCAATCGCTCATACTGCCACTACCAATTAGAAGAATTTTACATTGGGTTAAATGTGAAATTTTCTCCGCGGCATTAATAATTGTCTCAAGTGCTTGCGCTGTCCCCAAGTTACCTGCAAATACAAAACAAGTATAAGACTCAAGTTCTGATAATAGATATGGAGGCAGATCTTGATGAGTGATGGATGCCTCTGGCTCTAAAAATGAATTAGGATAATAAACCACTTTTTCCAGCGAGGTATACTTTTTCATCAGCGTAGGAAATGTCTTTGATTGTACTAATAAAGTATCAGAGGCAGCATAGATACCTTTTACAACATAACCAATGATCTTTAATAAAAAGCTATTTTGAATAAATCCTGTAGCTTGAACACTTTCAGGCCACAAATCCTGTACCCATACAGCAAGATGAGCTTTTAAACGCCATTTTAAATAAATAGCAGGGATTACCGAAGTAATTGGCGAAGGTACAAATACAAAAACAACATCGAACTCTTTTCCCCTTATAAACCGAGGAAAATGATAAAGACCATTCACGATAAAAGATAAATAATTTAACATTAATTTTTTACCGCCTTTACCTCGAGGAGAAAGTGGTGCACGATGGATAGGAATGTCATGAAAGAGTTCCGTGGATTGGCCTGAGGCATTATAACCCTCAAAAATATTCCCTTCAGGGTAATTGGGCTTTCCCGTAACGACCTCTATTTGATGCCCTTGTGCTGCAAGACACTGCACTAATTCATTTATGATAAATGTTTCAGGCCAAAAATATTGTGAGACGACTAAAATTTTCACTTTGCATCGTTATAAAATGAAACAAATCTTTAAGCCGATGTTAAGAGATTTTTCCACCAAGTACAACTAAAAATGAAACATCGACTCACAATAGCGTATTGATTGGAGACCCTTTGCTTTCGCAAAGGGAGATGAGATCGCAGTGGTTCGTGAGACCATAACAAATTTGCTAAAAATCAAAACAGCTCACCGAATAGATTCTATTATCTCTGATATAAAAATCACGCGGTCATTGCGGCCATGACTCTCTTTATTATCCATTTTTGACGCTACAGGGAATAAGATGACGTGATTATTCCGATCAAGTACAACTGAATGCTTGAAGGGAGATTTTATAAATAAATCAAGATTGGTCTCACTCCTTGAGAAGGGTAATTTTTTGACCTCTTCGTCTAAAGCCTTAAGTTGAATGAAGTCCCGCCATTCTTCAGACTCGCATTTCTCACAACTGTGGATTTTATCCCCTCGCTTTATAATAAGTTCTATACCCTCATTAGTATTCAAAACATGTCTTAAGTGTTTCACATAAAGGTCGAGTGGGTAGTCTTCCGACAAAGTTAATAATAATTTCATTTTGACACCAAATTTTCTAACAAGGTATTTTCATTATATGAACCCTGAATGCCTCATCCTTTGTTTTATTAAATAAGTAGGATTTTTAGAGACAAAATACCCCCTATTGGCACATTGAAATGAGCGTCTAAGAAAAACGAGGGATCTTGCGGACGAGCCGCTGACGTCGATTGAGAGAGGCTTAAATTCATAGCAATAAACGCAGATAAGAACAAAAGAATAGCTCTCAAATTTTAGAGCGAACACGCGAAACATTGAACTAATCACGACAAATCGATTTAAGATTTTCAAGTATATGCAATTGTTATAAACTAATGACACCAAAACCGGATGAATAAACCTTAATGGGACAAACAAAACGCTTTATCGTGCTTGATAGCTTCAGAGGACTGTGCGCACTATCTGTAGTTCTCTTTCATTTGCATGTTCCCGGAACCATCACGGAACTTAATTTCTTTAGAAACGCTCATTTATGTGTAGAGTTTTTTTTCGTTTTAAGCGGGTTTGTCTTATTTCATACCTATAAAAACGCCTTCAACAATTATCATGATTTTAATCCATTTATCATCAAACGCATCTTTCGTCTTTATCCCCTCCATTTTTTTATGCTTGCTTTATTCATTCTTTTTGAATGTGGGAAATGGTATGCTGAAACGAAAGGATTTAATTTCAACGGCCATGCCTTTTCAGGAAGAAATTCATTAAAAGAAGTTCTCCCCAATCTTTTATTATTGCAATCATGGCTTAACCAAGCTGAGCCTTTATCATTTAATGGCCCTTCATGGAGCATTAGCGCAGAGCTGTATGTTTATATGCTTTTTGCTGTAATACTTATATTAAGCCGTAAATTGAGCCTTTCACTTTTTGCCATTATTTGTGGATTTTCATTTTTATGTTTAGCAATGCATTTAGATATTCTTAATAATAACATTTTACGGGTCTGTTCTTGCTTTTTTGCGGGCATCCTCGCATATTATGTTTATCAACAAATCTTAATTTATTCTTTACCAAAACAAATCCTTACGCTACTTGAAGGATTGGGTTTATTCATGATTGTTGTTCTTTTAAATTGGAATATCAAACATCAAGGAATCATAGCGAGCATTTGGTTTTGTATGGTTATTATTGTCTATTCACTAGAGGGTGGTTTTTTCTCTTCCTTATTGAAACATTCTTTTTTTATGAGATTAGGAAAATTATCTTATTCCATTTATATGATTCATTTTGCAGTGATTTTTCTTTTGATAAGTGCATCTATAGTTGTCTCAGCATTAAGTCATCATAATTTTGCGCCCATGTTGCAAGAACCCCAGACAGGTGAATTTATTCGCTACATTACTACTCATTCGTTGTTGGGAAATAATCTATTAGTATTTGCTGTATTAACTATTATTGTTAGTCTGGCGCATTGGACTTGGAAGTTTATTGAAAAACCCGGAATAATTTGGGGAGAACGACTTTTACTTAAATATAAAACAGATGCATTACGTACAGGAGCCTCAATAACAGAGCCCTCTTCTTAAACAGGAACATTCGTATGCTGCCAACGACTAAATATCCTGACTTCATGCTCAATCAAACCGATGTAACGGATAACTATCCTTTTTGGCAGAGACAAAATCATTTTTCATGCACTAATGTGAAAAAGTCCTCCCAACTCGTCTCATAGCGTGGAACATAGGGAGCAATATTGGCATAGCAAAAAGACCTCTCTATAGCATTCATCCATTTTTCAGGATCGTTTCGTGGAGCAAATAATGCTCCTGGATAACAGGAAATAACTTCTCTCGCATAATCCTCATCAATGGCAACTAATGGCTTTCCAAACATGGCTGCCTCTACCAAGGGCAAACCAAAGCTTTCAATATAACTGGGAAAAACTACCGTAGTGCATGATCTATAATAAATAAGGACTTGTTCATAACTTAATGGTCCTAAAAAATGAACATTTTCTTGCAAATTTAAACCTTGAATTAATTCAGTCAGCTCTTTATCTTCCTCTGCGGTAATTGTTAAATAAACTCCAATAGAGGATGCTGCATTTTTTTTCTTAAACTCATTTAATGCATAAATAATCTCTTCATGGTTTTTAAAAGATGCGCTGGTTGCAGGATAAAACAAGGTATATGTGTAAGGTAACTGCAATGGAGTAATGCTATTAATGTCTTTTCTCAAAATATCGGGCTTAATCACATAGACATTTTCTTCTTTTTGTTTGAAGCGAGTACATAAAGCGTGTTTCATCCATTGAGTTTGCACAACGAATTTTGTTTTTTTATCTACATGCAAAAAAATAAATAAAGGATATATGTACTTATAAAGAGCAAGTCGCCGCTCTCGACGTTTGAGAAACGACCACTTTTGTGCATGTAAAGGAAGACCTTGGTGTAAATAAATAATTTTAGGAATATCTTTTTGATACGCCAAAGAAGTATTTTGCAGGGATACTACGCTTTTAGCCTCTATCCCTTGCTTTCTTAACCATCGCTTAAGTCCCCAACTGTCCCAAAAAAGTCTTTTTGCGATCGTGGCCGTTTCTTTTTTAATCAAATAAACATTTTCATTGTCCACAGCCAGATTTAGAGAAGGATGAATAAAAAAATAATAAATTTCATCATCACGAACATGAGATAAAAACTGACGTAGAATGGATAACGCACCACCTGAATTAAGTGCTGTAGCATTAACAACAGTAACCTTTTTAAGCACCCTATTATTTTTCCTCAGTTTCATAATGAAAAAATCATGCTATAGCAGGAGAGGACCTCTTGGACCAATACTTCATCACCCAGTTGTAACAGGGGTCCATTAATTTTAATAATAATAAAACACAAAGACATTCTAATAAATTAATGAAGCCTAAATAGGGAATGTTTAATCCTGAAACACACCAATAACCCAATATTAACCCTAGTTGTGAGAGTAAGAACTTATTTCTCAACATAAAAAAACTTACCCATTCTATAGCGCACAATAAAAAACAAACAACAAACATACCCCCAAAGACTAAAAAGTGGGAATGGGCATAATTTAATATACCTACTAAACCTGGTAATGATGAAAACATGGTTTTTGGAGTAGCGTTAACATACTTATTAAGCTTTAACACATAACGTGTATAACATCCCACATCGCCTACAGAAGGTTTGGCCTGGATACTGTCTTTAAAGAAATTCCAACTTGATTGTGGAAAAGCCGTAGTCGCCATAACAGCTTCTAACCCAACCCATCGACCTACAAAGAGTTTTTTCAATTGATTAGAAAATTTCTTTTCTGTAACACTTTCCTCTAATTGAGAAGCAGTTAGAGAGGAAGATTTTTGCTTCGAATAGGCTGTATCTACGGTATAGTATTGAGCGCGAATGACGCTTACCAAAACTAAAGACAAAGCGGCAAAAGTCAAATAAACAAAAATGACCCTTCTATTCTCCCATAAAGATAACCGTCTCAAAGAAAAGTTCGATCCTGAAATCAGAATTAATAGATAAGGTAAAGTCCAGAAAATATAAATTGCCCGGCTTAAGACAGATAAGGCCGTAATAAATGCCATGAAGCAAACCCAATAAAATCGCTTTTTCTTTTGCTCCAGATCAGGCTCCCATCCTAAAAATGCAGCCATACATAACGGAACAACAATCACCATACCCCAAATCATTAACGCATTTAAATGAAAGGGCAAAACAAGCTGCGGCCGTAATCCTGTCACTGAAATATGGTAAATAGAATTGATGACATTCACTGTGACGCCAAATAAAACGAGAAAATACCAGAGGAAATTACTGTGCTTGAGATACCATTGCGGAATATTCAACTCATCCTTTTTTTGAAGTCCATTTTTCGCACTTAAGAAAAACAATAAATTAGCCAATAAAACCCCAGATGCAGCTAAACTGGATGTCAGCAAAACCTGATCCCACATCTGTGGATTTGCAAACTTAGCCGTCCAATATCCCGTCGGCTCAACAAAAAATACGCCTAAAATAAGATGGGCCATTAATTTTACCCAAAATCCCAGGAATAACATGATCTGGGTGTAACAAATGACATACGATTGGGAACAACAAAACGCAGAGAAAAGCACTGCTAACCAAATGATGTCAAAAGCAAAATAATATAGAGAAGATCCTTGATAAGAATTTAATCCCAACAGGGATAAAAGAAATAAAAATAAAACTAAAACAAACCCATATTGAGGGTTAAGTATCTTCACAGTCATTTATTTACCTTCGGTAATTTCTTTAGATAAAGTTTTTTTGTAAAATAATTTAAAATAATTCGATACATGTCTTGCTTAAGCAATTGACGTGGGTCAAGTTTTATCGTAATCCCCAAGTAACGTATCGCTGTCTTATAGCGACCTGACTCTAAATGAGTTCTAGCCGCAAATAAATAAGACCGACTTAATATTTCGTCTTTTGCATCAATTAATTTTTTATCCTGCGTTATTGTCAATTCATTTTTCATCACAGTTATGAATTCATCAGCTGTTTCAGGGCTTACTTTATTGGCGGATAAAGCCTGAGAGTGCACTCGAGAATAACCAAGTACTTTTGGTATGTACTTAAACTTACCAATTCTTGCTAAGCGTAATTGATATGCATAATCAGGCATCAAACGGTACTTCGCATCCCAACCGCCAATTTGATTGAATGCTGCTTTCAAAAAAAAGGAGCCCACTCCAATTCTACATTTTGCATGGTAAATAAAATCATAATAATCATATTCAGGCGCTGTATATTTTCGAATGACTTCAGATTGACTATTAATCACAAAATTATCAGGATAAGTTAAGATAATATCCGAATTTTCCAGAAACGCGCTCACTGCGGTACTTACTGCATCTTTGGCTAAGAGATCATCGGCACTTAAATACCCAATAATTTCTCCTCGGCTCAAATGCCAACCTTTATTCAGTGTGGCTGCTTGTCCCATATTCGCATGAGAATCATAATAAAATTGCCCTTTGTATTTTTGCAAAAATTCAGCCGTGTTATCTCTTGAACCATCATTTAAAACAATCAATTCAATATTCGGATAATCCTGAGACAAAACACTCTCTATTGCTTCCTCCAAATAAGGCATAGCATTGTAAGCAGGAATAACAATAGAAACTAAAGGTTGTGGGTTCTCCAACATCATCGTCCTTTTATATAATCTTTAATACTAAATATGAGTTACTGGATCGAAAACAAGCATCCTGTCAATTATCCAGATTATAAACACTATTTGTATAACATGAACAGATCAAATCTTTAACTAGGCTCATGTTGTCGCTGGTTTGAAAGAAAATAATAAAGATGGCTTGCCGGCCAATTACACTCGAAATGTCTACGATTAAATACTTTATCTGAAGTATAATAAGTATATTTATCAGAGCTAAAATTATATCGATATAAGTTTTGCACCATCTCCATAGCTTTTTCAGAAATATCAGAATACTTACCATAGGGCCAAGCAAAATAAGCACACTCATTTTGCAACATATCTTCTATTCTTCTCTTACATTCAATAATTTGTTGTTCCAAAAACATGGAATCACTGCTTAGTAAGCGTTCGTGATCTAACCCGTGCGCACCAATAATAAAGCCTCGATGGTGTAACTCCTGTATCATGTCCACATTCATTGGCCTTCTAAATGCCAGATGTGGTGCTTTTTCCTTAAGAAATTTACGAATATAGTCGTCACTACCATAAGTAAAATTAGGATTAATAAAAAAAGCCGCATTGACATCAAACTCGTCCAAAACAGGAGCAATTTCATGATAACAATCATCAAAGCCATCATCAAAAGTAAATGCTACAGCAGGACGATTGAGTTGACTTTTTGCCATAATTAACTCACATGCTTTTTCTATATTTAAAAAGTCAACATGATTCGATAAATAGTCTAATAATTGGCGAAATTTGTACTCACCACGCTTTCTTTGATCGCCAATAATATGGCCATTTAAAATGTGCACACAAGGAGAAATTTTTTTGAAATTTCCCAAAATAGAAAGGTAGCTATGTCGTAGGAAAGGTCTAAAAGGTATCATAATCTAAGTAGGTAAAATTAAGTGTTCTTAAGTCAGTATCAGCATTGAAATTAATATAACAATAAGCCAGGCTCTTTTTGGAAAATCCAAACGCGCCCATATTAATATTTGCTAATTGATTAGGTGAGCAATACGTTTTGATCCTCATAATCCCCATTAACGCGCAAATAAATTTCAACCGGCGTAATGCCTTCCTTACATCGGAAGGTTTTCCATAATTATACAGAGCCCCTATTCCAATGCTATCATTTTCAACTTTTAAAACCAGGAAAACCTCCTTATATTGTAAAAGGATACAATTATGACCCAGTTTATAATTAAAAAAATCCTGATCATGTATCACTCCCTGTGCATTTTTTTGAACAGAAAGAAGTTTTTCAGGCAAGGTTTCAGGAGCAGTAAAGCATTTTTTTAATAAACCTAATAAAATATTGCTATGCCAAGTCGCCAATTCCTTTTTTTTCAGCAAACGTGCATAAGGCAAAGTAGGCACCAACAAATTGACCGAAAGCATATCATACGCATGCGTCCATCCTAATTTTCTCACTAAGCCAGGATAAGAGTTTTTATTAGGGAAACCATACACAAACTGGATACCTAAGCTTTTTCCAAGTTCATAAGTCTGCTGGGCAAGTGCGACAAATAATCCTTTATTGCGGTGATTTGGATGGGTCATGGTATCACCAGATTGTGCGGCCATAACAACAGTTTCATTGAGTTTGACTCGCAGTGGTAAAATTCCATAGTAGGCAGCCGCTTCATTGGTCTCATTATGATAAGCAATATAGCCCACGTAAGAGGCACCAAAACAATCAGTTGCGTATTTCTTTTTAAATTGGTCCATATTGACATCAACGCCATAGACCACTTTTACCAAGCGCATCAAATCCGCAAAATTTGCTTCATTTAATCTACAGTATCGATAAGTGTCCATATTTAGGTTCTAACTACATAAAAATAAAAAAACTACATTGAAAACTAATAAGCAAGCTTAATTCAGGCACAATGTCTGGTGGCGCGTAGAATAACACCTGTCTCTTCAAATTGTCTATTCTTGAATACCTTAACCTCCCGCGGCTTGTTTCCGGGACATAGGAATCAGAATGGATTTTTTAAGTCATGAGCAGCGACGTTAAGGAGTAGCTGCTAATTGATAATTTTTATTTTCTTGCTTAAAGTAAAAAAGCACGATAAAGCCCATGAGCAACCAATAAGCAAAATAAGTTAATGCAAAAGCGTAGGTCACCCCTGGTAGTCCATATGTTCTTGCAAGCAGATGACTAAGACTTACAAAAATGATACTCAAAATGACTTCAGTAAAAACATATGTTTTTGTCCAAGCTTTAGCTAACAGCAAATAAGTAAACAACCAACTTGCAATGCGAAAAAAATCACCCAGAAGTTGATAAGAAAACAATTCTGTTGCTGGGGTGAATGTTTTGCTATAAAGAAGATTGATGATAAGACCCCGAAAAAGATAAATAACTATTAAAATAAATGCCATAAGCGGCATAAAAATTCGATGGGTGTCTCTTATTTCATGTTTTAATGCCTGGGGCGTTTGTAGCTCCGATAACCGGGGTAAATAATACGTGGTCAACGCTGCCGTGACAAACAATAAATAAGCATCCGATAAACGCACAACAGCCTGCCAATAACCAACACTATCCCATCCAAACAAGGTACTGAGGTCATTACGAACAATGATTTGTGCCAAAGGCACCGTTAATGTACTGACGCTACTCATAAAGGAATAACACAATAAATTAATTAAATATTTTCTTTTGATGTTCAAAGAAAATAGGAAGTGAAACCAATCTTTACGAAAAACAAATAATAATGAAATAACAATAGCCAATGATTGTGCAATCACAAAAGAACACAAAATGCTTTTTAACGGATAAAAAACGGCAGCACCGCTCATCATGATAAGACTAAGCAAACTGGAGATAATCGTAATACAGACCAGCAGGCGAATCTGTTTAAACCCGTTTAAAATGGAGCACAATAATAAATGCAGCGCAATAAACAATTGAACACCGGCAGTCCAACGCATCAAATATGCATATTGGGTGGAACCTAAAATCCATTCCGCTAATTGTTGACTATAAATAAAGCCCAGCAGTGTTGTAACAAGAGAAAATAATAAAGTATAGAGGGTCGCGGTGGGTAAAAAACTCTGGAGCTCATCTGTCTGCGCATATTCGGCAACATATTTTATTACCCCTAAAGCAATACCTCCTCCAGCAATGGTGGCAAAAATATTCGCCAATGACATAAATTGTCCAAGTATGGCTATACCTTCAGGCCCAGCATATAATGCAATTATTTTTAAACTTAACATGCCTGTTAGAATTTTAACGAGTGTTGATACCCCGGAAAAAAAAGACGTTTGTAATAATTTACTGTAAATTTTCATTGGACTCGCAACAATTTAAACGATTATTTTCTTAACAAGTAATTGCTTAGCAATATATTCTGAACCCGTTATACTTAAATGACCATAATCTGGAGTTATCATTCCAGACGGCCCAGGAGAAACCTGAGTCAAACAACCCTTTTCGGTGCATAGTAGCTTAATAAGTGATATATAGGATATCGATTTAGCCTGCACTAAATGACTTATTCCCTCATCAAACGAAAAAACCCTCGTTTCTAAATACTCACTCATTCTCGTTGGTAATTTATACAAGAAATTTCTAAGATAGCTAGAATAAATAGCCTGAGGAAGAGGCACTGTCCATTGAGGGATAGGACCCATAACTACAATTTTTTCTACTCCTGCTTTTTTTAAAGCTTTTATTAATTCATCCAACTTATTCGAAAGGATAGAAACATCAAAATTATATCTATTCCAAGCAGCAAATAGTATCACTACATTAGGCTTATGTTGTTTTATTAAAGAAAGAACATGTGCATTAGCTTTACAATCATTCACTGCAGAACAAGAATCTGTTGTATATTGAGCCACATTAAATTGAGCGCCAAAAATCTTTTTTAGTCCAGGATATAAACAGGCAGCATGTGAGTCGCCCCAGATTAGAATTGTTTTCTTTCCCAAAGATCGGGGATAACACTCTTCAGAAAATCCATTTTCTGAGAGCTCCTGAGGCAACCAACATTTCATTTGCTGTGCATCAGTATGTTTTGAATAATCATAAGAATAATTAAAGTACGCAGAGATCTCACCAGGAAACCTGGATGGCCAACCATCACAAAGATAGTCGGTTAAACCAATGCTGCCAATAATTAGTAGCATCGAGCTCAAAGCTATCTGAGGTTTTATGATATAGTTCTTGGAAAATCGTATAGGAGACTCAATAAATACATAAGTTAAATAAGAAAGAAAAATTCCCAGTATCACAGCAAATACTCGCAATCCAAATGAAGGATGAGAGGGACTCGTAATATTTATAAAGGAAAAAATTGGCCAGTGCCATAAATAAAGTGGATAACTAATTTTCCCTATTCCAGCTAAAGTATAATTAGATAGTATTCTGCGGTTTATCCAATTTTCTTGTCCACAAATAAGAAACAGAGTGCCGCATACAGGTAAAAATGCCCAGAAGCCTGGCACTTTATGATTTGCAGTTATAAAAAAACAAGAGAAACAAATTAATAACAACCCAATCCATGACGCAATTGAAGAACGAAATGATCGTCTTAATGCGCTTTGTAGAGTCAAACTATCGAATTTATAGAAAGTAATTGCGGCACCTAATACCAACTCCCAAAACCGAGAAATGGGAAAATAAAACGCAGCAATCGGCGCCGTATATACTAAAACGACGTTTAACACAAATGAGAGTCCTATTGTTAAAAGGATTAAGCGGGAAAGCCAACCATTTTTGAATCCACAATAAAGTGCGATAGGCCATAATAAGTAAAATTGCTCTTCTACACTTAAAGACCACAAATGCAATAAGGGTTTGAGAGTTGCTGAATTATCAAAATAACCCGCTTCATGCCACAAAATAAAATTTGATATAAATGTTGCACCTCCCAAAAGATGCTTCCCCAATTTCTTATATTCTATGGGCGTTAAAAATAAATGGCCTATGATTAAAGTAGCAAGCATCACGGTAATCAGTGCAGGAAAAATTCGTCTAATACGACGTAAATAAAAATCAAAAAAACTAAATGAATTCGAGTTTAATTGAGTAATAATTATTCGAGAAATAAGATAGCCGGAGAGCACAAAAAATATATCAACGCCCCAAAAACCGCCTGGCAAATACTCAGGAAAAAAATGATATATAATTACTGAAATAACGGCCAGTCCTCTGATTCCATCAAGATCTGCCCGATATTGAAAAAGTAAATTATTTATTTTTTTAAAAATCATCATTTATACACATTTTAATGCTTAGTCTATGTGGTTATCTTGAATCACTCTCCAAAAGTCTAAACATAAAATTCCATAAAATTACGAATAATCTCAATGACCGTAGCAATTTCATGAGCTTTTAAACCATAATAAAGAGGTAGACGTAATAAACGTTCACTTTCAGCTGTAGTATATTTATCCTCACCAACAAATTCACCATAAATCAATCCTGCTTTAGAGGTATGTAACGGCACATAATGAAAAACAGCCCAACAAGACTGGCGTTTGAGTGCTTCAATCAAACGAGTACGAATATCGAGATTTGCCATTTTAAGATAAAACATGTGTGCATTATGCTTGCATTCAGGAGGTATTATTGGCAGCTCAATAATTCCATTTTGAGAAATATCTGTTAATCCTTGATAATATTGTTCCCACAATCTTAAACGTTCATTATTAATCTCATGAGCTAATTCAAGTTGTGCCCATAAGTAAGCAGCATTAATATCACTAGGCAAGTAACTCGAGCCTAAATCACACCACGAATATTTGTCGACTTGTCCACGAAAAAATTTGCTGCGATCGGTACCCTTTTCGCGAATAATTTCTGCGCGCTCAATATAAGACGGGTTATTAATTAATAATGCCCCACCCTCACCCATTGTATAATTCTTAGTTTCGTGAAAGCTAAAAGTCCCTAAATCGCCCATTGAGCCAAGCGATCGACCTTTATAACTTGACATCACTCCATGAGCGGCATCCTCAACAACCAACAAGTTATGTTTCTTGGCTATTGTCATGATGGTATCCATTTCACATGCCACTCCTGCATAATGAACAGGTACAATGACCTTAGTTCGTTCGGTTATCGCAGCCTCAATCAAACGTTCATCAATATTAAGTGTATCTGGACGGATATCTACAAATTTAATTTTTGCGCCCCGCAATACAAAAGCATTTACGGTTGAAACAAACGTATAAGAGGGGGCAATGACTTCGTCTCCAGGTTGAATTTCTGCTAAAATTGCGGCCATTTCTAGAGCATGAGTGCAGGAAGTAGTCAACAATACCTTCGGAATTTTGAGCTCAAGCTCAAACCAGCGAGTACATTTTTTTGTGAAATCACCGTCACCCGCAGTTTTATTGTTTGTTACGGCTTGTCGTATGTAATCAAATTCTTTACCTGTAAATGCTGGCTTATTGAAGGGAATCATAAACTAACCTATGGTTTCGTTAAGAAATTTCTGTTCGAGGAGGAGTATCGCCTTGCTTTTTTCCTTGACACGCTTTGCAGGAATACCTGTATAGATTCCCCAAGGCTCCGTGCTTTTGGTAACTAATGTCATAGCACCAATTGAACATCCCTCAGCAATATGTACTCCAGGAAAAATGACAGCATTTGCCCCGAGAATGACGTGGCGACCAAGAGTTACCTGAGCTCTTTTTTCATTTTTATAGTCTAACGGAATTAAGGGACTCACCATAAATTGGCCACTGTAGTCATCCGACTGACTAAATACTTTTGAACCATAGGAAATCCCGGAAAAATCACCCACTGTTATTCCTTCTATTCCACCTGCAAGCAAACAGAAAGGAGCTATATGAACATAAGAGCCCAAAGTAATTTTTCCCGAGATAACACAAAAATCATCAATACGTGTATTATCAGCAACTTCGAATCGTTCAGGATCATAGATACAAGCTTTATCACTAATTTTTACATTTTTACCCAGTCTTTTAAAATTTAAAGCTTCCAGCTGTTTTTGTGAAAGATAAGCCATAAAATAACCTTTTTGTGATAAGCTGGCACAATTCTGCCATTAGATTTTAAGGAAGTAAATGAAACTGTCCATTGTTGCTACTCTTTATAAATCAGAAAAATACATCATAGAGTTTTGTCAGCGCCTTTCTTTGGTTGCTGAACAACTTGTTGGCAATAGCTATGAAATTGTTTTGGTTAATGATGGCTCGCCTGACGACAGCCTAGAAACAGCAATTAAACAAATGGATCAAAATCCCCAGATCATAGTCGTTGATTTATCTCGAAACTTTGGACATCACAAAGCAATGATGACTGGATTAGCACATGCTAGAGGAGAACATATTTTTCTGATTGACAGTGACTTAGAAGAAAAACCAGAATGGCTGCTCTCATTTGCAAAACAAATGAAAGAAGAGTGTTGTGATGTAGTTTATGGGGTTCAGGAAGTAAGAAAAGGCGGTGTTTTTGAGCGTTGGAGTGGTGCATTGTTTTATCGATTTCTACGATTTTTGAGTAGTGAGCCTTTACCAACGAACATAACTGTTGCCCGCTTAATGACACGTCGGTATGTGAATGCGCTATTGCTTCATAAAGAGCGAGAAATATATATTGCTGGCTTATGGTACCTAACTGGTTTTGAACAACATCCCCAGACTGTGAAAAAAGAAAGCTCAAGCGAAACAACATACACTTTAAGACGTAAAGTTTCTTTATTTGTTAATTCAGTGACTTCATTTAGCAATTTGCCTTTAGTAAGTATTTTTTACTTTGGCTTACTTATTATGTTCTTTGCATGTAGTTATATAGGATGGTTAATTATTAACAAATTCCTATTTCATAATATATTAGAAGGCTGGACATCAGTAATGGCTTCGATTTGGTTACTTGGAGGCCTAATTATTTCATTTATTGGGATTGTTGGAATCTATCTTTCAAAAATCTTTTTAGAGATAAAGAGGCGACCATACACTATTATTCGTCATATTTATCAAAAAATAGATCACACTACTGATGGTCACTTGAAAAAAACGAATCCGAGGATAATGGAGCCTTTAAATAATGAGATGGACTAACGGGGTACTGCATAGCAAAACTGCGATGCAATTATTATATTATGGGGTATCAGGCATTGCCATTAATGTACTCGGTTATTTTATTTTTTTATTAATGACCCATTTTAACATGGCACCAAAGATAGCGATGACAATGATTTATTTATTTTGCGCATTAGGAAGCTATCTCAGTAATTGGCGTCTAACCTTTAAGGGTTCAGGACGTTTTTCCTCAACCAGCATTCGCTTCCTCATTACTCATATCTCAGGATACTCTATTAACCTGCTTTTATTATTTATTTTTGTCGATTACTTAGGCTATTCCTATTACGAGATTCAAGCTATTGCCATCATTATTGTTGCTGCTTATCTTTTCATCGTCTTTAAATTATTTGTCTTTCCATCACATAGTGAGAAAGTTAATGAAAAAATGCCTTTCCTGCAGTAATTTTTATCCATCAAACGTCTCACTTTGCCAATATTGTGAATGGGCTCCGGAATTGATTGACGGATTTTGCGCTTTTTCACCTCAGTTTGCTCAAAAAGACTCTGGATTCAAAGTCAGCCATTTCGCACAATTAGCGCAACTTGAAGCAAATAACTTTTGGTTCCGAACTCGTAACAAACTAATAATATGGGCTCTTAATCAATATTGCCCTGTGTTTCAATCTTTTTTTGAAATAGGCTGTGGTACAGGTTATGTATTATCTGGAATCGCTGATGCATTTCCAGGGCGTCAATATAAAGGTGGGGAGTTGTTCATTGATGGTCTGAGTTTTGCCGCAACGAGACAAAATACGCCTATGGAGTTCATGCAAATGGATGCGCGACACATCCCTTTTGTTGATGAATTTGATGTAATTGGCGCTTTTGATGTTTTGGAACATATTCAAGAAGACATGGAGGTCTTATTGCAAATGAACCAAGCGTTGAAACCTAATGGCCTTCTTTTACTTACTGTCCCCCAACATCAATGGCTATGGAGTAATGCAGATAAAGCCGCTTGTCATGTACGCCGTTATTCCGCAAAAAATCTGCATGATAAAATCCAAAAAGCGGGCTTTAAGATATTACGAAGTACTTCCTTTGTCTTTTTCCTTCTACCGCTAATGATTGCATCGCGATTTAAACAAAAATTACCCAAAAAAAATGAGGACCCCTACAAAGAGCTTCGTCTTTCTCCTTGGCTTAATGCTGTTTTTGAAAAAATATTGGAGGTAGAAGTTCAAATGATTCGTAAAGGATTGAACTTTTCCTTAGGCGGTTCAAGACTCATTGTCGCCAAAAAATAGAACAGCAAATTGACTTAATTATGCTCAAAATTCTGTTTCAAAGAGCCTCAACTCTTACACTTAAAAAATCTGCCAGGCACGAATGGATTTTGAGATTTTTTCTGGTATTCTTCACAACTAAAAAGTCCGAGTATGTAACATTAATAACGTCGCAAATAAAAAACATGAGAAAAGTGAGATAAAAAGTCAATGTTAAAAATAAACTCATTGAGCCAAGGATTTTTTAATACCAAAAAAGATAGACTCCCAAGTTCCTGGCAAAAAATATTATTTCCTCTTATCCTGTTATTAGTTGGTAATTTTTATACTTACTATTCCATTACCCATAAGCATTATTCATCTTTCTTTTATCAAAATGAGTTTGCTCCTGCAGTCATGTTTGCCTGCGGCCATGGATTTGCCAACCCTGCACAGATAAGTGACTCACTCCAATCTTTTTTAGACAATAAAACAAACAATTTTGAATGCAAAAATATTGTTCAAAAAGGTCTCAAACCACTTAATTATTTTCAAAGTCTAGAGCGATACATGATTTTATTCTCCGGGTTTATGTGGAAAATATTTGGAGTGAGCTGGAATAATTTAGTTCCCTTATTTTTGCTCTTATACAGCATCAGTTTACTTGCCATATATTCCATTTTTCGACTAGGCTTAAGTCAATCATTTTCTTTGGTGCTCGCACTATTTATCGCCATATCCCCCCTACAAATGTACTATGTTGTTCAGCTAAGAGATTATTCAGTAGCACCTTTTTTACTCGGTATCGTTGGTATTATAGGAGCATTAGTAACGAACTGTCCTAACAGGAAAAAATTATTTGTCTCCTCCTTTTTTTCTGGGTCTTTATTAGGATTAGGCCTTGGATTTAGAACAGATATATTAGTTATGTTGCCTTTTTTTCTTATATCTTTACTATTCTTTGTAAAAATAGCGCACAAAGCCATTCAAAGAAAATTAGAAGCGATCCTCATTTTTTCAATAAGTTTCTTTGTGGTTGGCTATCCTGTTTTACAGGCTTACCATAGTTATGGAGGAGGAGGTCTTGCTCATGTTATTATTCTTGGACTTGCCGACTCATTTACCCCGAATTTAGGTTTAAGACAACTTGAAACCTATTCTATTATTCCTCTCTATTTTGATTTAATCCCCTATACTGTTGTGAATAGTTTCTCCGAAAGAATTTATGGTATTGAACATTTAATGCCCGCCACTGCAAAAGAATACAATTATTATAGCTCTTTGTTTTTATTGAATTATCTATCAACATTTCCTGCTGATTTCTTAGTGCGAATTTATGCAAGTATGCTCCAAGTTCCATTAATTTTTATTCACGGCTTCGTTCAAAAAATCGCTGCATACATCCCTTTAAGAAATGTAGCGGCTGTGCTCCCCTTTTTTGTCACAGCAACTATAGCCTTTTTTCAATTACGAATTGCATTATTCATATTATTTACCCTGCTGTATTTAGGAGCCTATCCCGTTTTACAATTTGATCCAAGACACTATTTTTACCTTGAGTTTGTTGGTTTGTGGTTCATTGGCTTTTTGAGTCAACACTGTATTTTTTTCATAAAGAATAAATCGAATATTACTCTTTTCGAAGCAATTAAAATTAAAGTACAGGCTCGATGGAAAATAATTTCCGTTACTTCAATAGTTAGTGTTGCGATTCTAACTATTTCAATAATTTCGTTACGCGTTTACCAAGAAAATCATTTAAATAAATTATTTAACCATTATTTAGAAGCAAGGACAGAAACAATTAACCCAATTTTAGATGAAGATCACAAGAACTATATTATAAAATTGCCTATAAAAAACAATGATATTCAGTCCTCTTATTTAGAAACTATCTATCTTAGAATTAAAAGCAAAGAAAAATGCCCTTTAAATCAAATTTCATTAAAACTACACTATCTGGAAAAACCACCGGGTTCTTTGAGCAGCCCCGAAGCCGTAACTCTCTCAACGAGTCAAGCAACGACCTATTTTTTGCCCATTTACAATTTCCACAATAGCACAGGAAATGACGTTCTTGATGAGGCACTGCTTCCTTCTTATTGGATTGATTCTTTCGAATATTCTATTTCTGATGCTATTTGTATTCAAGATATTGCTTACTTAACAGACATCAATAAAATTCCTCTTTTATTAACCTTAAAATTGCCTCAAGATTGGGAAAACACGAAACTCTATCAATATTTTAAGAAAATATAAAAAATACGGGTTCAAGTTATTCACTTTTCGACCAAACCTCACGATTCACATAATCGACATAACTGGTCACGATTCGAACAACTTTTTTTGAGACACACCCGCCCTCATAATCCGAAACAACCGCAAATGCACGTGTTTTTTGTTCGTGTTGGGAGGTAACAATACGCACCGCATTTAGAACGCTTGAGGATTTAAGCCCACACATAATTAAAGTTGCCTCATCCATTCCTTCAGGTCGTTCATGTGTATTACGTATCGTAACTGCCGGTAAATTTAACAGAGAAGCTTCTTCCGTTATCGTGCCACTATCCGATAACACACAATAAGCTTCCATTTGTAATTTAACATAATCTAGAAAACCAAAAGGTTTTAAAAAACGAATTCGCGAATCTAATTGAGTCGCATTGAGGGCTTCCAAACGCTTTCTTGTTCTTGGATGCGTTGAAACAACGATAGGCATGTCATATTCTTTAGCTAACGCACATAAGGTTTCCAGTAAGTCATTGAGATTCGCTGGAATATCCACATTCTCTTCACGATGATTGCTCACCAAGAAATATTGTTGTGGATTTAAATCAAGTTGCGCTAAAACATTTGATGATAAAATTTTAGGCATAAAATGATTCAGTACTTCTTGCATGTGTGATCCGGTTTTAATCACTCGTTCTGCAGGGATCCCTTCCTGGATTAAATAGCGACGAGCATGCTCTGATAATACAAGATTAATATCACTCAAATGATCGAGCACTTTACGATTAAGTTCTTCAGGAACACGTTGATCAAAGCATCGATTACCAGCCTCCATATGAAATACCGGTATTTTGCGTCGCTTAGCAGCGATCACTGACAAACAAGAGTTTGTATCACCGTAAAGGAGAAGAGCATCAGGTTGTTCCTTTTCCAAAACCTCATCTGCTTTTTCAATAATCCGAGCAATTGCACGTGCAGCCGTATCTCCTACTGCATCAAGAAAGTAGTCTGGTTTACGAATTTCTAAATCATCAAAAAAAATCTGATTGAGTTCATAATCAAAATTCTGGCCAGTATGAACAAGGATATGTTGGGTATGCTTATCAAACTCAGCAATGACACGAGACATTTTGATCAATTCAGGTCGTGTTCCAACTATAGTCATTACTTTGAGCATTTAAGAATATCCAAAATTTAAAACGGTAAGGAGCACAATTTATCATAAAATAAATTGCAATAACAGAATTCCTCAACGTCCGCTCAATTCAACTAATGAGAAAAAGATCAACTCATCACCATAACTAAACGTCTATGCGCACAATAATGAAACATACTAATTGAACCTGCAACAGCAAACAGTATAGGAATGAAAAAGCTAAAATTAATCCCGGTAAATTCGATAGTCAGCACAATTGCTGTAATTGGCATCTTTTGTGCCGCAGCAAGAAATGCTGCACCGCCGATTACCGCAAAAGCAGAGATAGATATTCCAGGCCATATATAGCTCCAAAGAATACCCAGAATAACGGCCATTAAAGCGCCATTTGCAAGAGAAGGTGTCAGTAACCCACCTGAAGCACCCGCCTGTATACTGGTACAAACAATTAAAATTCTAAGTATAAATAGCGCCATGGCTACCCATAGCCCTAACATATTTCCATCGAATCCTAACTGCGCGGCGGAGCGACCATTTCCCAATATTTCTGGAAAATAGATCGACAGAAGACCAATGAGAAAAAAATTTAATACACAAAATATTATGATTTTCCAATCACGCGGAGCTCTACTTTGAGCTCTGTTGGTCATTTCTTTAAACCAATAGGCGGTAAAACCAAAAAGAGGTCCTGATATTATTGCCCAAAAAACCACCGACGTATCAAGCACCAAAAAAGGAGTATGATATAAGGGCTGATTCCCCAGACCAATCCATGAGATGACGACAGCTATAGCAGCGGTAGTAATTGCAGGAATCACTGCAAACAGACGAAAAGAACCGAGTAAAACCTCTAAAGTAAACATGGCCCCGCCAAAGGGGACATTATAGACCGCTGCAAGTCCCGCTCCAGCAGCACAAGCGACAAGTATTCGGCTCTCCTTGGGATGCAATTTCATCTTATTAGTGAGCCAGCATGCAAATGTTGCAGCAAACTCTCGAGGAGCGACTTCGCGCCCTAAAGGTGAGCCTAAGGCTACAGTTATGATTTGGAGCAGCACATGGGCAACAGTGGTTTTTATAGGCATATAAGGTCTAGGTGATTTAATCGCATTCGCAATACTTACTAAAGGCCTTCCATATCGAAAAACAGCCCACCAACCAAACCCCGCAATCAAACCACAAAGCAGCAGAATGAGAACTCTCATCGATGGAGTTGCCATACTAGCAACAAACAGAAAGCTTTGATTGCCAAGAATTGGGAATACAGTATCCTCATAGGCCAAGTGCTGCAAAAAATGCAACAATATAGCCAAAAACATCCCACCAAAACCGGAGAAAACACCAATAACTAGTGTGGCAAAAAAAAGAAGAGGCCATCGAGATGCTCTATATTGGGTCATGAACTCCTCCTTTTAATTCATAACAAGATCTGAGCGTTTAATTTTCCTGCAACTTGCAATTGATGAGCAACAATACGAGCAAGGTAGTCAAACTCAATATTTACTTCTTGACCTGGTTTTAAAGAACTTAAGGTAGTGTTTAATAGTGTATGTGGAATAAGCATTAATTGGATACGTTGATCAACAACCAAATTAATCGTTAAACTCACCCCTTCTACAGTAATACTCCCTTTAGGGATTAAATACAACATTGCATTAGAGTCAAATCCACTAAGCTCTACTTCAACAAAATCGTTCATCTGTCTCAGAGAATGGATTTGCGCTATTGTATCTACATGCCCACTCACATAATGACCACCAAAACGTGTAGATGCCAGCATCGCTCGTTCTAAATTCACTGCATCATCTGATCTTAATCGACCTAAAGTAGTTCGGCTCAAAGTTTCAGGAGAAACATCAAAGCATAAATTTAAACCATCAGAAGGCAGTAAGGTTAAACAAACGCCATTAACCGCAATACTTTCTCCTACTTGTAATTGCTCAAAAGCAGATGAGATAATCAACCGATTAGCGCCGTCTTGATTCCGATTACTAATCACAATACCTTTTTTTTCAATTATTCCAGTAAACATGGATTTTTCTCACTCCTGGCTCAAATGAGTTCGCCTCTCTTGCATGGTTTCTACACTATTAATGACCGTTTGCCGACAAATCTCTTGCATTACCGGAATTTCTTGAAGCGGTACACCTTCATGAATTGAATAAGCGATAAGAAAACTATCTTGCCATACTTTTTCATTTCTTTTTCTTTAGCCTTCATCCATAAAGCAACCCATAAAAAATGAAACTGCCATTTAGCACGATGTAATTCCATCTCTTCGCTAAATACTGCATTCATGGCTTCTTTCATACGGCAAACTCTAATCCCATCCACAAAACTGCTGTTGTGATTGACTATTTTATCAATTAGAGGGTTTTCCAAATACCAGGATTCAGTAAATGATTTGCTTTTAAGCCACGACTTTGAGCGCTGCAATGACTCCTTAATTGTTTCTTGAGTAAAAGGAGTAATTTGAATGCCTAATTGGTCAAATAAATGTTCTAGATCCAATTTTTGCGGCCGTAAGCGAATACCAAGTAATTCTTGAATTTCTAAAAAATGGACACTGGGTATTTCACCATGCGCTATGGTTACTGTAAGAAAATGTTCTATAATCAGGGTAAAATAAGATAAATCAACTTCGCGCAAGGTCACATTCTCATCAAAAGCTTGTTTGTAATAATCTTTCACATCTTTTGATGAAATAGCAGGTGTTATCCATGCATCTTTAAGACCTAGCTCATATTTGAGCAATAGCCCACAAAGTCTATTTTTTCTACCTTTACCCACATGAAGAAAAATACCTTGGGAACCACTGCCGTCTACTTCTGTTGCTCTGATTGTCGCATGAGCTGTTTCAGGCTCAGGAGCAAAAACCACTCCTTTTTTGCGTTGTATTTTTATCCACGCATCAAAGAGAGAGTGGTAGTTTTCAGGATACCAATATTTAATGGTCTGTAACCGTGTGAGGGAAATAGAGGTTAACGTGACTAGCTCCATCACTTGCCCCATGGTCGCAAGAGCTATTTCACGTACGTCTGCCTTGGGATGCAACAATATAAGTAAAGCAATATCGCCACCTTCTTCGATGTTGTATAAATCAACGATAAGATCAGCAAAAAAATCAGCAGGCATGGCATAGCTTTGGGCAAAGAAATTTTCAGCGATATCAAATACAGAAAGATCTGACAATTCATGAATTAAATCACGAATTGCATCTAAATGAGATAAAGGTTCGTCTTCATTAATTAGTTCGTCCTCATCGCTTGCCAGATCATAATAAGCACCCTTTAAATCATCGGTTAGCTCAACATGAGACTCATAAAAAGAGTTTAATATAGGCAACCAAAAACTTAATGTATGTTTTTGAGAATTGATGAGTTCTGCTAAATGATTCATTAATTGTGTTAAGGTCTTAGCACTGATTTTATTTGATTCTGCCGCACCTTGTAATTGCGCAACACAAATATCCAAAGCAAAAATACATGCCGAATAAACTGAAAGTCCTTCATCCAATTTTTCTTCTAAATTATTAATAATATCGATAAGCTTAAAGGCAAGTTCTGGTTGCTGGAAAAATAAAATATATAATTGAGGATCAGGCTCAGAGTTTTGCTCAATCAAAGTTGCCATTTCAGTTAATAAACGGTACAGCTCTGGAGAATTACTGGTCATGTTTGCTTAGGCACCTGTCTTGCTTTACCCTCTTCATCTAAAGCTACAAAAACAAAAACACCTTCAGTAACTTGATATGCCTCTCTTTGAGTCGCCGGATTAGCCCATACTTCGACACAAATCGTCATCGAGGTATTACCTTGCTTTATCAAATTCACATAACAACTTACAAGATCACCAACATGAACTGGTTTTAAAAAGCTCATAGAATGGATGGCTACTGTTGCCACACGCCCTAAAGCTAATTTTTTTGCTAAGATTCCAGCCGCCAAATCCATCTGCGAGACTATCCATCCACCAAATATATCACCATTAGCATTCGTATTTGCTGGCATTGCCAAAGTTTGGATAGCGAGGTCTCCCTTTGGAGTATTGGTCATTATTTTCCACCGTATTTATGTATCGATAAAATTAAAATTAATCTGTTTGCCATTCAATTTATCTTTATCTCTACGTCTCACGAATTGTTCCTGAGGAAGCATCCGAAAAAGCCTAGCGACGAGTTTATTGCCACTCATTCAGGACTTGTTCGTGTGCTCCCAACATCATCGGACGCCACGAACAGCCTGTGAATTTATCCCGTAGCTTTTGGCCATATTACTTTAGCTACATGATCAGTTATTGATTTCGCTTTAATTTAGCTAATGCATCTGCCATTGCTGTATTAAATACCGTTTTTTTAACGGGCTCAACTTTTTTACTCATTTCCGGTTTTTTCTTATGTTCCGGTTTTTTAGCCTGATGCGCTTTTTTTGTTTCTGAAGGTTTAACTGTTTTTCTAATTGGAGTACTTGAAGGTTCATCTTCTAATTTCATACTCAAGCCAATACGTTTCCTTTCTTTATCTATCTCTACTACCTTAACGGTTACAATATCACCAGCTTTTACCACAGTACGTGGATCTGAAATAAATTTATGTGTCATTGCCGAAATATGAACCAAGCCGTCTTGATGAACACCAATATCAATAAAAGCACCAAAGTTAGTCACGTTACTGACTACACCCTCAAGGATCATGCCTTCTTCTAAATGCTCAATATCTTCAATCCCTTCTTTAAATTGGGCCGTCTTAAACTCAGGTCTAGGATCACGTCCTGGCTTTTCCAACTCACTCAATACATCTTTAATGGTCGGTAAACCGAATTGTTCATCAACAAACTGCTCTGCATTCACGCTACGTAATTGTTCTTTATTACCAATCAAATTTTTTATATCTACTTTTTTATTAGCAATAATTTTTTCAACCAATGGATAGGCCTCTGGGTGAACACACGATGCATCCAAGGGATTATCACCATTCATAATGCGTAAAAATCCAGCTGATTGTTGAAAGGCCTTATCACCCATACGACCCACATTTTTTAATTCCATCCTGTTTTTGAATGCTCCATGCTCATCACGATAGAGCACTATATTTTTAGCTAGTGTTTCATTAAGACCAGAAATGTGGGATAACAAAGCTGCTGAAGCCGTATTCACATCTACTCCGACTGCATTGACACAATCTTCAACCACACCATCAAGGGTTCGAGCCAAGCGAGTTTGATTTACGTCATGTTGGTATTGACCCACACCGATTGATTTAGCCTCGATTTTTACCAATTCTGCAAGTGGATCTTGTAACCGTCTCGCAATAGAGACTGCGCCTCTTAATGTTACATCCAGATCAGGAAACTCTTGCGAAGCAATTTCCGAAGCAGAATATACAGATGCTCCTGCCTCACTCACGATTACTTTATTGAGCTTCAAATCGGGATACATTTTGATGAGCTCAGAAACTAATCGCTCCGTTTCGCGAGAACCTGTTCCATTACCAATGCTAATGAGATTCACATGATATTTTGCAGCAAGTTTCGCTAAGTCGGTAATTGCTGCATGCCATTCGTGTTGTGGTGCAAATGGAAAAACAACGGTGTAATCCAGTAACTTACCTGTTTCATCAACAACAACTACTTTAACACCTGTTCTAATTCCAGGATCCAGTCCTATGGTAATTTTAGGACCAGCGGGAGCTGCAAGTAATAAGTCACGCAAATTCCTAGAAAAAACTTTAATCGCCTCTTCGTCCGCGATTTCCCGTAAACGAGTAAGTAATTCAAGTTCAAGCTTAGTAAATAATTTGACCTTCCATGTGAGACGCACGGTTTCTAACAACCAGCCATCTGCTTTTCTTTGGTGGTCAGCAATATGAAAATGAGCTGCAACTTTTTGTTCACCATAAGAAAGATCCTGCTCAGGTAATACCAAACTCACCTGTAAAACACTTTCACGGCGTCCGCGAAATAATGCTAAAGCACGGTGTGATGGAATTTTTTTAATCGCCTCAGCATAATCAAAATAATCTGAAAATTTGTTTATTGTTTCTTTTTTCTTAGCGCTGCCTACCGATTTGACAATACCGTGTTGCCATAAATATTCGCGTAATTCATTAATCAAATCCGCATCTTCAGCAAAATGCTCCATTAATATATGGCGCGCGCCCTCTAATGCTGCCTTGGCATCCTCAACCCCAGCATCAGGATTAACAAAATGTGCAGCTTGCTCTTCAGGATCCAGCTCTGGGCTTTTCCAAAGCTTTTGAGCCAATGGATCTAGCCCTGCCTCCACAGCAATCTGTGCTTTAGTACGACGTTTAGGCCTGAACGGTAAATATAAATCTTCAAGCCGCGTTTTAGTATCTGCTGCTAAAATGCTCTTTTCTAGTTCAGGAGTTAATTTTTCTTGTTCACGAATTGATTGTAAAACCACAGCACGACGCTCATCTAATTCACGCAAATAAAGCACGCGTTCATCAATAAAGCGTAATTGTATGTCATCAAGTCCTTCAGTAGCTTCCTTGCGATAACGAGCAATAAAAGGAACTGTTGCTCCCTCATTCAGCAGACGAATGGCTGCCTCTACCTGCGCTGGCTTAACTTTAATTTCTTGCGCAATAATTGCAGCTAATCCCGACATCTCTTGAGTCATTTACATCCCCGTAACACATAAATAGATAACAATTAATTATCTCACCCCTAAATTTTTATCATGTAGCAGGTGAAGATACGTCATAATCTGTTTCAACCAACCTACATAACTACATTTCTCCTCCTTTAAGATAAAAGAAAGAAAACAAATTAAGGATGACTTATAAAAAACGCCACATTATCACTCAACAGTTACTGATTTGGCAAGATTACGTGGTTGATCCACATCTGTGCCTTTAACAACCGCAACATGATAAGCCAATAACTGCAAAGGAATCGTATAAATTATAGGAGCAACCCAAGAACCACAAGAGGGAATCTTAATTAAGTGTGCTCCATTTGTCCGCCAGCTTTGGCTGTCATCTACAAAAACAAATAATTGGCCACCTCGCGCACTTACTTCATGCAAATTAGATTTTAATTTATCGAGCAGTTCATCATTAGGCGCAACAGCAACAACCGGCATATTTTCATCAACTAAAGCCAGTGGTCCATGTTTCAACTCACCGGAAGGATAAGCTTCGGCGTGAATATAAGAAATTTCTTTAAGTTTTAATGCACCTTCTAAAGCAACTGGATATTCGACGCCACGCCCCAGAAACAGGGCATGTGCTTTATTCACAAATAAAGAAGCTAAGCCTTCGATTTCTGCATTCATCTTTAATACCCGTTCACAACAGGAGGGTAACTCTTGTAATTGTTTGAGAACTTCGTTAGCTCGATTATCATGGCAAAGAGCTGCAGCTAACATTAAAAGTGCAGCTAATTGAGTGGTAAAGGCCTTGGTAGACGCCACACCAATCTCAACGCCAGCTCTTGTTAGAAAAACACAATCAGCCTCCCTTACTAAAGTGCTCGTAGCCACATTACAAATAGCCAAACTGGCTAAATACGGCAAACTCTTTGCTTTCTGTAAGGCAGCAAGCGTATCCGCCGTTTCGCCAGATTGAGAAATAGTGATAAACAATGAGTCTTTGGGAACTACCACATCGCGATAACGATATTCACTAGCAATCTCAACTTGTGTGGGCAACCCCGCTAGCGACTCCAACCAATATTTAGCAACCATCCCCGCATGATAACTCGTACCACAAGCCACAATGTGAATTTGTTTGATTAACGGAAATACATGAGATGCCCGCTCACCAAAACTGGCTCGAAGCACTTCAAACGTGCTCACCCGCCCCTCTATAGTATCAGCCAGAACTTTAGATTGCTCAAAAATCTCTTTGAGCATGAAATGTCGATAAGGACCTTTAGTTACAATTTCGGCATTACTCGTTAAAAGATGAGAGGGACGCTCAACAATTTCATTTGAGGAATTATAAATGACAACATTTTTGGAAGTAATAAACGCACTATCACCTTCCTCTAAATAACACACTGATTGAGCAAAAGCTTTTAATGCCAGGCTATCTGAAGCGACGAAATTTTCACCGATACCCATACCAACAACCAAAGGGCTTCCTTTGCGGACTGCAACCAGCTCCATAGGTCTTTGTTGATGGATGACTCCTAAGGCAAAAGCACCATGCATTTCTGCAGCAGCAGCCTGCACGGCAGCAAGTAAATTTTCACTTTGAAGATAATAATAATGAATCAAATGAGCAGCAACTTCCGTATCTGTTTCCGAAGTAAACAGATATCCTCTGGTGGTTAATTCATGACGTAACTTTTCATGATTTTCAATAATCCCATTATGGACCAAGGCAATTTGATCATGAGATAAATGAGGATGTGCATTTTGTTCTGAAGGCTTACCATGTGTAGCCCATCGTGTATGAGCAATTCCAGTATTCCCCATCACTTCAGTTTCTTGCATGGCATCGGCTAAATTTTGTACTTTACCCTGAATTCGTACGCGCTTTAAATGTCCATGATTATCAATTACCGCAATACCTGCCGAATCATAACCCCTATATTCTAAGCGTCGCAATCCTTCGAGTAAAATTTTACTAATATCTCTTTCTGATACAGCGCCGATTATTCCACACATAACCTACTCCTCGTTTCACTAAACCGTAGTTGAACGATACATGAATCATAAAAAACAGGAATTATGCCATAAACATGAATAAATCACTAACACGCATACCCAAAGAATTAGAAAGGATTTAAATCGCATTTATCCTCTCAAGAATAACCTGGATCTTCCCCACATCTCCAGTCTCACACCACCCTACGATGTTCCGCGGCATGTCTACGGGGCAGAGGTAGGATGCTAAAACACTGAACCCCGTGGACAGGCCACAGGGTGCAAATTCGAGATGTAATCCTGAAACTGCAAGAATAACCTTAGTTCCAGTTATCCTCCCCAAGACAGACTGCCTTTATGTTAACAGCAGTTGTCTTCAGGGCTGTAAGGCGAGTAAATCACAAAAATATAGCTCACTTTAACTACTCAATAGGATTTTTACAGGTGACTGAATATCCATGATCTTTCATCGCATTACATACTTCAAAAGCCATTAATCCGTGAGCTCGAGTACTTGGATGAATTTCATCCCAGAATAAATAACTCTCCGGAGTATCACAAACATGGTAGTTCTTATCTCCAGCAGCGAAACTTTCGTCTCTATATTGGAGAACTTGCGCATAACGAAGCACATAGTTATGGGCAAACGGCGAGGTACGAAATGCATCATACATAGGCAGTTTCACATCAATACATGCATCCTGAGTATTAGTAAAGCCATAGTTTTCTGGATTTTTTAAAGCCCTTTCCATGTACTCTTGCATATTGATATAGAGAAAATCTGCATTAGGGTAGATTTTCGCCCACTCTTGCATACGGTTTTGAAGACGTTCATTGTGCATATCGATTGCATTATTCAAAACATCTCTGTCCGTTGTTTGTACTACCCGGGGAGTATCTCCCAAATGAGGTAACCCCATAACAACAAAGCGACGCGCTCCGGCTTTCATTAATTTCATTACTGCAGAACCAGTACTTGAAAGTACATTATCGACATAGGTGCTCATGACTTCAGTATTGTAATTATCTTCAAAAAATAAAACGTTAATGTAGTCGTTGCTGCCTGAGAATACAAAAAATACTGTTTCCTCACTTAAAGCAGGATGTTCTAACAAATAAGCCTGAACAGTTAAACCAAGGCTTGGGGGAACAAGCTTACCCACAATAAGATTTTTGATTGTTCCTAGTGGATGGCGAATTAAATTCCATACGGTTAATTGGTAATCATAGGTAGCCGACCAACTTCCACCAAACGCACGGTTCAAATAAACCTCTTCATCATCTGAAGCAATAGAAATCATTTTCGCTAAATATTCATTCCATACTTGCCCATTAGAGAATCTTGAATTCCAATAAGGTTTTCCTGGCAATACTGGGACCATCTTGACTTTACTGACTAAATTCGCAATATATGGTGCTAACTGGTTATCAAAAAACTCAGTAACAATGGCAATACCTGAATCTAGCACCATTTGAGGAACATAATATTCTTCGGCGAACTCAACCATTTTATTCAATACAAATGTTTTAAATGGTGCCACTAAAAATGCAGGGTCTTCTTCCTGGCGTAAACTTTTAAGTAAGTGCGTGGTATTACCTGTATCAGACAAGCTATCACCAAAAACAACCATAGACTTTACAGGGGTAGCGGCAAAACTGACTAACGGGATAAAAATACAAAGGGCTAAAAACCAACGTAACTTCCTAATGTAATGTGCCATAATATCTCCTTATAAGCCCGGCGGGTATGAAAAACACGAATACCTGTGTTGGTATATAACAGTATGATCGCTGATTGGCTTTTGTCAACGCATTTAATTAATTTTTGCTTCATAATTTAAACCCAAGTTGTGTGCATTTAAATCATGCCTATTGATTAAATTCTGTGTAAATGGTAATTTTTGCTGAATATTTTTGTTTCTATTGTTAGGTAGTACATGAAAGAAATAGTCATCGCTGCATTTTATAAATTTGTTCCTTTAGAAAATTATGAAACTTTGCGCGAACCTTTATTAGCCAAAATGCTAGAAATGGGTATCAAAGGCACAATTATATTGGCATCCGAAGGAATTAACGGTAGTTTTGCAGGCACACGAGAGCAAATGGATCTTTTTTATCAATTCATCCATCAGGATGAACGTCTAGCCGATTTAAAATTCAAAGAAACGTTTGATAACGACAATCCTTTTGAAAAATCTAAAGTCAAACTTCGCAAAGAAATTGTGACTATGGGCATAAAAAATGTGGACCCATTAAAGACTGTAGGGACTTATCTAACCCCTCAGGAATGGAACCAATTAATTTCAGATCCTGACGTAGTGTTAATCGATACCCGTAATGATTATGAATTTGAATTAGGAACATTCAAAAACGCAATTAATCCCAATACCGAAAATTTTCGCGATTTTCCAGAATACGTACAACAATGTTTGCTTGACAAAAAAGATAAAAAGATAGCCATGTTTTGTACTGGTGGCATCCGTTGTGAAAAATCAACCGCTTATTTAAAAGAGCTTGGTTTTGAAAATGTTTTTCATTTACATGATGGTATTCTTAATTATATCGAACAAATGCCCAAAGAAAAATCGCTCTGGCAAGGCCAATGCTTTGTATTTGATAACCGAGTGGCAGTTGATCAAGAGTTAAATAGGGTCTATCCTCAACTACCATTAGATTACAAGCATGATCGCGAGCGTGCTAAAGAATAAATTTTATGACCAACAAAAAACAATCCGATTCAACTATTGTTTTCAATCGAAAAGCTAGTTTTGATTATTTTATTGAAGAACAATACGAAGCTGGTCTTGTCCTTGAAGGCTGGGAAGTGAAAAGCTTACGTGCCGGAAAAATTAATTTATCCGACTCACACGTTATTATAAAAAATAGCGAAGCTTTTTTATTAGGTGCACAAATTCAACCACTAATTACAGCCTCGACACATACCATTCCAGATCCAATCCGTACTCGAAAGCTTTTATTAAATAAAAAAGAATTGAATCAACTCATTGGAAGTGTCGAGCGCCAAGGATATACCATAATACCACTCTCCTTATACTGGAAAAAAAATAAAATAAAAATAAAAATTGCTCTGGCCAAAGGTAAAAAGGAGCATGACAAACGGGATACAATTAAAGATCGTGAATGGCAAAGAGATCGCTCACGCATCATGAAAAAAACAGGGAGAGACTGATGAATACAGGAGAATCCGTACCTAATTTTACCTTTACTGCAACAAGCGGGCTGTCAGGCCAACTTAATGATTATCTGGGACAATATGTAGTTCTTTATTTTTATCCTAAGGATGCAACTCCAGGATGCACCACTGAAGGTCAAAACTTCAGAGATGCCTATCCCCAATTCCAAGCATTAAACACACAAATATTTGGAATTTCTCGCGACAGTTTAAAATCACATGAAAATTTTAAAGTCAAACAATGCTTTCCCTTTGAGCTCATTAGTGACCAGGACGAACACTTATGCCAATTATTTGATGTCATAAAAATGAAATCCATGTATGGCAAACAAGTGCGTGGTATTGAACGCAGTACTTTTATCATTGATCCTCAAGGCAAACTGCTGAAAGAATGGCGAAAAGTTAAGGTCAATGGTCATGTGGATGAAGTGTTAGATACTTTAAAATAATGACAAAAGCCCCATCATAAAAGGTGAATTTATGGATAAAAGCAATACCATTCCAAAACTGTTTGTACTCGATACGAATATTCTAATGCATGATCCTACGGCCATCTATCATTTCGAAGAGCATGATATCTACTTGCCAATGGTTGTATTAGAAGAATTAGACAATCATAAAATGGGTACATCGGAAGTAGCACGCAACGTACGACAAACCAATCGTATGTTGGTGGAACTGATGAGCAATTCCTCCCATGAACAAATCGTCTCTGGTTTACCAATCCCCAATTATTCGGATAAAAAAAGATGTAGCGGCAAACTGTATTTTCAAACCGACGAATTTAACCAGGTAGTTCCATCTACATTACCTGGGCATAAGGTAGACAATACCATTCTTGCCACTGCCCTAGGATTACAAAAAAAACATGCAGGAACAAAGCAAGTTATTATCGTGTCAAAGGACATTAACTTGCGCATCAAAGCAGGAATACTAGGGATTCTTGCAGAAGATTACTACAGTGACCAAGTACTCGATGATGTCAATCTTTTGCATCGAGGCTTACATATACTCGACAATGAGTTCTGGGAAACTCATGCTAAAGATATGGGTTCTTGGCAAGAAAGTGGCAAAACTTTTTACAAAGTAACTGGCCCATTAATTGAACAATGGAATCCAAATGATTGTCTCAGTACCGAAGATGACCAATTTCAAGCCATCGTAAAAAAACTAGAAAATGATCATGCGGTCATTCAACTGATTCGTGACTACACCAAACATTCTGTGTGGGGAATTCATGCAAAAAATCGCGAACAAAATTTTTCCTTAAATCTACTTTTAGATCCGGAGATTGATTTTGTCAGCTTGCAAGGCCCTGCAGGTACAGGAAAAACGCTGCTGACAATCGCTGCGGGATTAACCCAAGTTTTGGATCAAAACCGTTACTCTGAAATTTTAATGACGCGTGTCACTATTCCTGTAGGTGAAGATATTGGTTTTCTTCCAGGCACGGAAGAAGAAAAAATGACTCCATGGATGGGCGCATTGATGGATAATTTAGAAGTACTCCATAGCTCACAAGTGGGAGGTAGTTTTGGACGGGGTGCCACCCAGGATTTATTACAAAATAAAATTAAAATCCGCTCTTTAAACTTTATGCGCGGTCGTACTTTTTTAAATCGTTACATTATTATTGATGAAGCACAAAATTTAACCCCCAAGCAAATTAAAACTTTGGTTACACGCGCCGGGCCTGGCACAAAAATTATTTGTCTTGGAGACATCAAACAAATAGACACTCCTTATCTAAGCGAAACAACTTCCGGTTTAACTTTCGCAGTCGATCGTTTTAAACATTGGGAACATAGTGCCCATATGAGCTTAACCCGGGGAGAACGTTCAAGACTTGCATTTTATGCCGCGGAACATTTATAACCCATAACCTTAAACAGAAAACTTATCTTTATTTGTCTTGATCGAATCACTTTTGATTCGATCACGTTTTTTGTGCGCATAAATGCACAGTGAAGAATCATATTTTACGAAGAATAAACAAAAATAGACCTGTTGCGAAATGTGCGTTATAGTATGCACTTTAAGGATTTACCATGACAGACCATGCCATCACCTTTGATGACGTTCTCCTTGTTCCTTCATACAATCATCATGAGTCAAGAAGGGTAGTAGAAACCACGAGTAAGGATCGCTTAGGCAAGCTAACCCTGGAACTACCTGTAATCAGCTCTAATATGGATACGATTACTGAAAGTGCCATGGCAAATTTCATGACCTCTAAAGGAGCTATGGGCGCTTTACACCGCTTTATGACTGTTGAAGATAATATCGCCGAATTTAAAAAGTGTAGCGGCATCGTTTTTGTCTCTGTTGGCTGCTCTACAGCTGAACTGGAACGAGCCGAAGCATTACGCGATGCAGGTGCTGACTATTTTTGTGTCGACGTTGCCCATGCTCACGCCAAATATGTGGGAAAAACACTAAAAAGCTTACGTAAAATACTCGCTGATCGTTGTCTGATGGCAGGAAATGTTGCCACCTACGCAGGCGCCGATTATCTTGCCTCCTGTGGTGCTGACATCATCAAAGCCGGAATTGGTGGTGGTTCTGTATGCAGCACCCGCATCAAAACAGGTTTTGGAGTCCCAATGTTAACCTGTATCCAAGATTGCTCACGTGCGGATCGCTCTATTGTTGCGGATGGGGGAATTAAAACATCTGGAGATATAGTAAAAGCGTTAGCTTTTGGTGCTGATTTTGTGATGATCGGCGGTATGTTAGCTGGAACGTCTCCAACTCCTGGTGAGGTCATTCAAAAAAAGGATGGCACTAAAGTAAAACGTTACCGAGGTATGGCTTCTAAAGAAGCACAAGAGAATTTCTTAGGTGAAATGCACGAATGGAAAACCGCCGAAGGCGTAGCAACAGAAGTTCCTTTCAAAGACAATCCCGATGCAATTATTGCCGATATTGTCGGAGGATTACGATCAGGTTTAACTTATGCAGGTTCGGATACCATCAGTGAGCTACAACGTAAATTAAATTACGTCATTGTCACGCAAGCTGGCCGCATTGAAAGTTTGCCTCACAAGTTATTAGGTTAAAAGACACAAAACAGACCCTGCTTATTACAAACAATAACAGGGTCTGTTTCGAAATAGGGTAAAGTAAATCGAATATCGTATAATTATAACCTTCCATCATTTGTTTTAATATTAATTAACTACTGCTTCCGCTACCCATTCCCATACTTTTACCTCCCTGTTCCATTTCTTTATCTTTATCTAAATCAGGTCCTTCTTTTGTAGACTCTCTCTTACTGGACATATCTTGCAACTCAATTTCTTGAACTTTCTGTGATGCAGATGATTTTGTGGGAGATACATCACTACTTTTAGGGGAATCCATGCCAATATTTTTACCTTGCTCCTCAGTACTTCCATCCTTTTTCGCAACATTACTTACTTTTTCGGTAGCTGATTGTACTAAACCAACCGCACTACTATTTATTTGGTCACCGATATCACCCACCTTATTTTTAATAGTTGAGAGTGTATCGGCGATAGGCTTTAGGCTTTCAGAGTTTTTCAATTCATCCCATTTCTCATTTGCGCCCTCTATAGCAGCCTCTTTTAATCTGTCTTTTGCCTCACCCAACTCCTTCTTTAAGTCACCTAAAGCCTGGCCTAATTCTGTTTTTGCGAATTTATCGCCCAGTTTCTTCATTCCACTTTTTAAGGCATCATTAACATCATCATTTATAGATTGGACCATCTGCGACAGTTCATCGATAAGTTTCATCCTTGGGTCTTGGCTGCCTGAATCGATCCCTTTTTTCTCCTTTTTGTCAGATGAAGGGGTTGCCTCTTCCCCGCCTTTCTTCGCTTTGTCTTTATTCGCATCAGGCTTAGGTCCATCTGTAGATGGCACGGTGATTTCATCAGGCTTTGGCGGAGCAACCGTATCTGTTTTTGCTGTTTGATCTGTTTTAGGCGTTGTATCTGTCTTTGGTGGCTCTTGGCTTATTGATTTGTCTTGGTTTTCATTCATATATTGAACCTCAGTAAACTACCCCTATTATTTTTAAAGATAGCACATCATCAGAGGTAATGCTCTAGAAACAGTGCTAGCATACGCTTTATTGTATACTATAATCTTATCAAGGATTATTTTTGATAAATTATATATGAAATCAATTTACTCTAAATTTTCAAAATAAATACAAAAAAAATGGACTACTCATGATTTATAATGATTTTCGTTTTATGTGCCGGGGAAAACAACTTCTTACTTTGAAAAAAGAGGATTTTTCACTTCTTAAACCCATTAACCAACGAGGCACAAAAAAAGATCGCGCCTTACTACTTCTTCATGGATTTACATCATCCCCTGCTGTTTATCGTTACCTCATTCCTCAATTAAAAAATTATGATGCCATAGTATGTCCGGCACTACCCGGGCATGCTGAAAGTATTGCTGCTTTCGCCAAAGCAAAAAGAAATGATTGGGTAGTTCATGCCAATCAAGAATGTGACCTATTATTTAAAGAATATCACAAAGTAGATGTATTAGGTGTCTCCCTTGGCGCATTGTTGGCGTGCAAGCTGAGCCTAACTTATTCATTTAATCACATGTTTCTTTTAGCCCCTGCCTTAAAATTGCAGATGAATATTGATCGCAATATCAAATTAATTACGCTACTTAAGAATCTGGGATTTTGTGAGCTACGTGGCATGGCGGGTAATCTTGTCAGTGACAATCACACCGAAATATCCTATCGCAGAGTCCCTCTTTCCGCACTCCTTGAACTGTTTGCTTTAATCCAAGAGCATCAATGGGTGCCTCCTAAGTGCCCCACAGATCTTTTTCTGGGAACTCATGATGTTGTTGTCGCATCCACCGAAGTAGAAAAAATGTTTTCTCATCTACCTAAAGCAAACATACATTGGTTAAAAAACTCAGCCCATGTATTACCCTTAGATAATGATTTAGATCAAATTGTCCACTGTGTTAATCAATGCGTGTAGCCAGTTGCTATGATTTATTTAAATTAAAATCGGGGGCGCTTAATACTTTTCTTCATTGTCACCTTCCGCCAGAGCGGAAGGTCTAAAAAACAACAATTTTTACTAGAAACTTCTCTTTTGCTGCATCACCCTTAATAGACCTCCTGCTTGCGCAGAAGATGAAAGGTTGACAAGCAACACCTTAAAAGCAAGCCTCATCTTTCCTTAAGTCGATACCTATTCGCTTGCGTGAGGAGGATATCAATATCTCCAAAATTCCCAAAATCCCTTAATTTACATTCAAAGAAATTGAACCGGAGCATAAATAGGGACTATATACAGCACTATTACAACCAAGATCGCCCCCACCCTTTATAGAAGCAGAATAGGTTACATCAGTAGCAGGACTCGGGACATTTATAGGAACAGTCACTGTTAAATAATTATTAGGCGACACACTCGTAATCGTTGCCCCAGTAATAGTGCAAGAACTTCCTATGGAAGACCCAGAACTATTACATCCCTGAAGGGCAGGTGTTCCAACACCCGCAGCAGGTCCACCCAACGATAAAGGCCCTGCTAATGTAATCCCGGCAGGTAAGCCATTATCGAATAATTGTATCGTACCAGAGCTCGACGAACCTCCTGTATTTCTAATGGTAAAGGTGTAATATTGGTTTGAACCACCAGCGATTAATGGATTAGGTGTGGCCTCTAGCGATACATCCAAGCTAGTGTCTGTTGGAATTGAAATTGCGAAATTGCGAATTTCATGAATGTTGTAATGAGTTCCAGTACTTGCAGCGAAACCAAAATACAGCATCTCTGGAGGGGTTCCAGCACCTGGAACTACATTTACCCCTGCCAGATAAGGAGTTCCGTTGAGAAACACACTGATTACTCCCGCACTTGTAAAGGTAATGCGGTAGTCCAAAGCAGTTACATTAGTGCGTAGAGATTCTCGTTGCCACATGGAGATCGTTGGATTGTTTCCAAGAATATAGGGGTTAGAGGAGTTGGGATCGCTTGTCGTTGCTCCGCGGATGCCAATGTTATTGGGATTATTTGGCGTTCCTGATGAACAAACTGGTTCCTTAGAAAAATTACCATACTCATCTAAACCAATACCCACATAACCATGGGAAATCCGACCATAACCAAGACCTGCACCCACACAGCCAAGGGCACTGGGAGGAGAACCAGCATCAGCATTGATGATCATAAAACTTATCCCATCAGCACCAGAAGCAATATCATCAGAGTAGGAGAATACCTGGAACTCCAAACTTAAGCCTTGCGAGGTGGGGACGGGAGTTGATTCAATAATGCCACTACCCTGAAATGTAGGATCAGTGGTCGTCAAACGCAATACACCATTTCCATCCTGATCTGGGGTAAGGCCATCGGGTGTTCCTGCTCCCTCTGTATTAGCCTGACAAGCAGGAATAGAGCCCGTATTATCACCCGCAGTGAGACATGCTTGGTCATTTGATGAGGCTAAGGTAATCCAGGGCAAGGTAGCTGAGGCACCCGTAAACGAGTCCCTGGCAAATAAAGCATTACACACCACCTCAACATCAGTAACCTGAGGAAATGTTCCTGTTGCATTAGTGACACTACATTGCTGCCCTGTAGGTTGAATTAGTACAGTAACATTATACGAAGTACCAGAAAGATATTTTTCAGGGAACGTAAAGGAACCATTGGCATCAAGAAGTAAATTGTCGCCTCCATTATTTTGTAGGGTGACACTATATCCTGAACCTATAGTAAGATTAGAAACACTTCCACTTAAGGTAAATCCAGCCTCCACGTTTAAATTGGTACTGTCGGATAGCGCATTTAATGTCGCCGTGATGATTGTTGTACCCGTAGTCGTATATGAAGTAGCAAGACCTTTCTGCCCTGGCTGATTAGAAACACTCGCCACTACATCGTTTGACGAACTCCACGTCACGGCACTGGTCAGATCGTATTGCTTGCTATCAGAATAAGTTCCTGTGGCGATAAATTGCTGGGTTGCTCCCGCTACTATTCTTGGATTTACCGGTGTAATCGCAAGCGATACTAAGGTAGCATTAGTCACAATTAAATTTGCAGTGCCCGATACATTATTCGCTGTCGCCGTAATTGTCGCTGTACCTGGATCGATACCTGTAGCCAGACCTGTTGTCGTGCTGATTGCGGCAATATTGGGGTCAGAAGTAGACCAAGTCAAGCCATCAGAACTCGTAAGCGGTTGGGTACTAAGATCAGAATACACTCCTGTTGCGCTAAACTGCTGGGTTGTACCATCAGCAATAACAGCAGTGGTTGGGTTGACTGTGATCGATGTTAAAACTGCATTGGTTACCGTTAAGCTCGCTGTACTTGATAGCCCATTTAATGTGGCGGTGATATGCGCCGCAGTAGTAGTAGCAGACAACCCTGTAGCTAAACCCTTGCTTCCTGCAGTATTGGAAATATTGACCGTACCGCTATCAGAACTCCAAACCACCGAGCTTGTAATATCGGATGAAGTACCATCAGTAAAGGTTCCCGAAGCGATAAATTGTTGCGTTGTACCTTTGGCGATGCTTGCCGTAGATGGTGTCACCGTAATCGATTTTAAAGTTGCTGAGGACACGGATAAGACCGCAGTACCCAATGTGGTGCCCGATCCATTAGTGTATGTTGCAGTAATGGTTGCCGGAGTAGTAGTAACAGTCAATCCTGTAGCTAAACCCTCGTTAGAAATCGATACGGCAGAGCTATTGGAAGACCAAGTCAAACCATCAGAACTCGTCAGCGGTCGTGTACTACCATCTGAATAAACACCTGTTGCGGTATAAAGCTGGGTTAATCCCGTAGCAATTACAGCATTCGCTGGAGCAACTTCGATGGATGCTAATGTTGCATTACTTACAGTTAAAGGCGTGAAGCCAGATATAGTACCTAATGTGGCAGTGATTGTAGTCGAACCGGCACTCTTTGCAGTCGCTAAACCACCATGGCTTGAAATGCTGGCAACAGCATTATTACCTGACGTCCAAGACACGGCACTGGTAAGATCGAGTTCACTGCCGTTACTATAAACTCCAGTCGCTTTATATTGTTGTGTCGTACCGTTCGCTATCTGTTGGTTTGCAGGAGCCACGCCAATAGACACTAATGTAGCAGGAGTCACCGATAAAGTCGTAGAACCCACAATACCGCTTAGATCAGCTCGAATCGTCGCTGAGCCACCAGCAATAGCAGAAGCGACCCCGGAAGTATTAATTGTTGCAACAGATGGATTAGACGAGTCCCAGTTCACTAGATCTGTAAGATTTGCGGTCCTACCATTGGAATATACCCCGGTCGCTGTAAATTGCTGCGTAGTACCTTGAACAATCGATTTATTTGCCGGAGTAACAACAATTGAGGTCAAAACTGCATCAATAACCTCTAAATTCGCGCTATTCGATACAACAGCCCCTAAAGTTGCAGTAATACCAGTCGAGCCCACAGTCAAACCCGTGGCCAATCCTTTGACTTGTGCGTCAAACGAGGCAATGGTAGGATTCGCTGCCCCCCAGGTGACTGAACTTGTAATATCGTAGGTAGTCCCATTAGTAAACGTTCCTACGGCTGTAAACTGCTGGGTCGTGCTCGTAATGATAGTTGTGCTAGTCGGTGTTACCGCAATCGATCGCAAAGTTGCTGTGCTCACGGTTAAATTTGCAGTACCTGATACAGTACTCGATACATCAGTATATGTTGCAGTGATGGTTGCCGGAGTGGAAGAAGCGGACACGCCTGTAGCCAAGCCCCTGGTTTCTGGATCATCAGAAATCGTTGCGACTGAAGGAGCTGACGAAGACCAGCTTACAGCGCTTGTCAGAGGTTTTGTACTGCCATCAGAATAAACTCCCGTTGCAGTAAATTGCTGGGTAAAACCCTGAGGAATTGCGGCGTTTGCTGGATCCACATTAATCGACACTAAAGTCGCATTCGTCACCGTCGCATTCACATTAGGGCTTGATACCGTACCTAATGTTGCCTTAACGGTTGTCGTACCCACTGTTTCTCCTGTGGCAAGTCCATTGATTACTGGATTAGAAAACGATAAAACATCATTGTTTCCAGAAGACCATTCTACAGAGCTGGTAATGTCGTAGGTAGTACCATTAGAAAAGGTTCCAGTAGCTATAAACTGCTGGGTGGTAGCCAGTGGAAGCGTGGCATTTGTTGGGGTCACAGCAATCGACTGTAACGTTGCTGCGGTTACCGTTAAAGTTGCAGTGCCCGATAAAGTACCATAAGTTGCTGTGATTGTCGCTACGCCAGGTCCCGTACCTGTAGCCTGCCCTGCATTCGGCCCTGTAGCAGTGATTAGAGCAACAGCAGCATTCGAAGTAGACCAGATCAGTGTATCTGAGTATGTCAAGTCCTGGATGCTGTTATCGGAATAAATTCCTGTCGCAGTGTATTGCAGGCTCACACCATTAGCAATGGTTTGATTTGCTGGACTAACGCTGATGGAGGTTAAAGTCGCATTCGTTACTGTGAATGGCGTATTACCAGATACCGCACCTAATGTAGCGGTGATCGTGGTTTGCCCCGCAGACTCTCCTGTAGCTACCCCCCTACTCCCGACATCATTAGAAATTGGCGCGAATGCAGGTTGTGATGAAGACCACAATACGGAGCTGGTAATATCGGAAGTACTGCCATCAGTAAAAGTTCCGGTGGCAATAAATTGCTGTGTCGTTCCCTTGGCAATGCTTGAGTTTGCAGGAGTTACCGCAATCGACGTTAATGTTGCCGCGGTCACAGTTAAACTCGTAGTGCCAAATACATTTCCTGATGTTGCTTTGATGAGCACTTTGCCTTGTGCAATACCAGTAGCTTCCCCAGTATTAGAGATCGTAGCAATGCTCGTATTCGACGAGGCCCAGTTTACAGAGTTTGTCAGATCCTGGGTGCTGTTATCCGAAAAAACCCCGGTTGCAATATATTGTAATTTTATACCCTGAGCAATGGTGCGGTTCATCGGTGTGACAAAGATCGACTGCAACACTGCATTAGTCACCGTGAGTGTCGTGGTGCCCGATATACCACCTAATGTTGCCGTGATGGTTGCCGAACCAGCAGATCTTCCTGCAGCCAAACCATTGGTTGCTAGCCGATTAGAAATGAGCGCCACTGTAGTGTTTGATGAAGACCAAACTACTGAACTGGTAATATTGTGGATACTGCCATCGGTAAAAATTCCCTCAGCAATAAATTGCTGAGTAGTTCCTTGCGCTATTTGTGGATTTGTCGGCTTCACAACAATCGATTTTAGTTTTGCTGTGGTCACTGTTAAATTCGTCGTACCAACAATAGCTCCAGATGTGGCGCTGATGGTTACCGTACCCTGAGAAATACCCTCAGCCAATCCTGTAGAACTGGAAATCGTCGCAATACTCGTATTAGACGAAGACCAAATCACCGAAGTCGTCAGATCTTTTGTGCTATTATCCGAATAAATACCTGTTGCATTAAATTGCTGAGTTATCCCTTGGGCAATTGCTGGGTTTACGGGTGTAACATCAATAGAAACCAGGCTTGGTTCGGCAGTAACTTTAATATTTAAAATATTTGCGGGGCTTGGCTGATAACATAGATTAGGATTAGGAGTTCCATTAGGGTTAGCTTGACAAAGGCCTGGCCCACCTGAAACGCCTGACGGTGGTAGTAGACTGCCGCTAATAGTTAGGGTAAGCGTGCATGAAGACGATGTCGATCCTTTAGGTCCTACAGTGCACGGTTGAGTTTGACTAACTCCTACCTGCGGCTGCATCACTAATGTGCGTTTTTTGTTTGTTTGATTGGTTACTGTGTATTTAACCGTCGCCGTACCAGTATTACTTATCGTCAAACTTGAGGGATAACCATCAACTGGCGCAAACGTCCACAAAGGTCCGCCAGCTTGTGCCATCGCCATGAATGAAAAAGCAAATAGCCCGATGAGTAATTGAATCAGAAAGTTTATTCGTTTCATATTTTTATTTTCCGCTGCCTAACAAGGCCGTTTAGATTGATTTGGATGGCTCATAATTCGTGCTGCAATCACCCTAGGGATTTGGGCTAATAGGAAAAAACTCCGTTTCATTAACGCTCCTTGCTATGTCTGCGGTTTTTCGGGGAATGGTTAGATTAGAAATTCTTAACTAAATCTTAAACATATATAACATACCCACTATTTTTAGCGGGCATCATAATATCATCTAACAGGTGATGTAAAGAGATACGATAAATTAACTTGTAAACATAAAAGAAAAGGCATTTTCATGCCTTTTTTAAGCTCACGTTAATTAAGGAAATTGCTTGTTGTAACGAGTAAAGTCTTTCAAATCGAATTGGTTCCATGCTCTCATATCCAATACCGAACCACTAAATACCATAAAATCAGCGCGAGTTGTCGGTAGATTATAATAATATATATCACTTGCATCTGTAGCAAAATTGCTTTGATGTTTCGCTACTGAAATTTCTGCAACAGAACGCCCATGTGTTTTCACAAAACTGCGTTGAGCACGTAAATAACGCCCTTTAAATCGTGCATTATTCCAAAGCTCAACATCTAATCTATTTACCGCGCCGGCTAATTGAATCGTTGAGGTATCTTTTGCACGTATGGTTAAAGTATCTGTTTTAACCCAATACAGACTAAACCAAGCATTACCTTGCATGGTTAAATTTGCTAAATTAGCGACCCCAGAAAGTTGTACTTTAGGGCTGCCTTGCAAATGGATTTGTAAATTTTGACTGGAGATACCACCAATTTGAGTTATGCCTTTGCCCTTAATGTCCAGCACACGTAAACCAATGGAGCCATTTAATCTTACGGTGCCAGTATTTACCAAATAAACATCTAATACGCTCGTATGTAATTGATTGCCTACAACAGAGTTAGCATCTTTAACCGCTAAACGATTAAGAAATTGACCTCTAATATCCACAGATATAGGTCCATAGGATGGATACCCTTTTCCTAGACTTACATAAAGCGTATTTTGCGTCACAACTGTTTTTAACGCAGCCAAATCACGACTATCACCGCTTACAATAATTTGCGGTTCTTTATACCCCGTATGCACTGCAACGTTCATTTGTCCCTGAACATCAACATGATTAAACGCACTAACCGCTCTGACTTGTTTTGTTTTAACACCTTGTGGTGCTGGAGGTAAAGAAGGAGCTTTGGGCGCATGATGTGCGCATGCAGTTAATAAAAAAACAATAAGAGTCAATAAATAGCACTGCTTTTGCATAAGATTTTATCCCTATATCATAATTACTCTACATTAGAGGAAGTTTTAACAATGTTCAAGGTTTAGGTAAGCGTTCGCGCCTCAAGCACCCAGATGTCAGTATATCCTCTCAGAGACACCTATAATTCAACTTACAGCATATGAAGACTCTGTATTAAAATTAGAAAGAACTACAGTGTTAGGACAAGTATCATTAATTTGCGAATCAGGAGCTTCATCAACTAAAGACTCTAAAGAGTCATTATCTGAGATAAGTGCCGGTAATTGAATGTAAATATCTACTAAAATACCTTTTTTACACCCTAAATATATCTTGGTCGAATTCGTTGGACCAAATGATTGAGTAATCATCTCTCGGAGATGAGTTAATTGAACTTTTTGTCCTTGATGTTGTGTTAAGTATTGGCCAAATAAAGAATTATCGGCGGTCTCTGCTAAACGAATAGCTAAAGCAAAATATTGATCTGCTGATAAAACTTGACAACTGCCATGTTTATTCCATTCATGCCGTTCCAAACAACTTCCGTAATAATAGCTTGGCATTATCTTTTTTAAAAGTTCAGAAATCTGTGGCGATAAATCCAATGGGGGATAGGCACAATGACTCGTCTTTTGCTCTACCCCACAAAACCCATAATTTTGACCACACGCTTTTTGATTAGGCCACAATCCATGCAAGGTAAGATGTTTTGCTTGATAGGAGCTCTTAGGCAAATGGGTGCATTCTGGTTTGCCAGCTTCATATCCGTAGGTTTGGCAGAATCCAGGTTGTGAACTTAATGCTAAAACATAAGAATCGGACAAACCCGCATGCTTATCACAGGAATTGCCTGGCAGTTCGATAGCGTGTACGTTAATTGAAAAAATAAGCAATAACAAAGCAATAGACTTTATCATGAAGACACTTCAATTAGCTTCTTTGGTGACATTATACAGAAGAAGATGGTGAATACTAGCTCTTTATTTCAGATTAATTAATTGAATTTAATATCAAATTAAAAAATAAAACCCTTGGTGGTTGCTCATGCATCGCGCTTTATACGAAGCAATCGTCAACCATAAAGCGCATCTCATAAAGAGACAGATTGGATAGTCAACTTCTTCAAAATCTAGTTTGAATAAAGTGGCCCCTCTTCTGAATCCATCGAAGGATCAAAATCATTGTCGTCAAGTAATCGTTTTTTCTCTTGTTCTACTGATGTTTTCTTAAAGAAGCCATGGGGCTTTTTCGTTTCTGCCTTATTAAGTGACGCATAAAAGTTTGTATATTCTTCTTGGTCGAACTCCAATGCCTTTTTTTCCTCTGGTTTAAATAATGAATCAACCAGAAGACGAGTACCCAGAGCTAACCCCAACGCGGCACCAATAGCGAGTATACCAAATCCTAAAGGCATGCATATTAAACTTACAAACACAACCGCGGGGATAAAAATATCAAGTACAATACCACGCACTAAATTTACTGATTGATAAATCATCATTTGTTTTTGATATTCTGTCTCCGCTTGGAGCTTCTTAATTTCCAAGAATAGCAGTTTTCTTTGATCGTCCGTTAACTTATGCCCCTCTCTTTTCAAGAGATCCACTTTAAGATCAAGTTCCTCTTTAATTTCCTTTCTTGTTTGATGCGTGGCGTATAATTCGATACCCCCTTTTATTGCATTATTAATGATGGTTAAAGCAAGACAAACAACCGCCCCAGCAAGAGCTAGTGTCGCAGCAACAGGTGCGGCAACAGGCAAGAACGGCATCGTTAAAAGAACAAACGCCAGCATCAAACCCACAGCATAGGCAATATTGCTAATCAATGAGAGTTTGTTCATTTGCCATTCTCGCGCACATTTTGCTTGTTCTCTCTTTAAAGCATGCAGCTGCATCTGTAATTGCCGTTCTTCCGCAGCTCTCTCTTGTTTACCCTCTTGTTGTGTATTGCCATTAAGAACTTTAAGTCGCTTTTCTATTCTGGCGATATCTTCAGAATATTGCAGCATGGCTTTATTGTATTTCGTTTTCTGCTCTTCAAAATCCCAAATAGCGATGCTGATGTCAAAAATCAATAAAGCAACGGTTATTGCATCACCCCAAGTTCCTAAAATACTCTTTCCAGTTAACCAAAAAAAGCAAACTAAATTTGCTGTTCCCCAAAGAGAATCATTCAATAAGCTAAACTTTCTTTGATCCCATTGAGTTTGAAAACGCTCATACCAAGGCATTTTTGCCTCTTCTTCACTCATCCAGGGACCTTTAATGGTATGTTTTAGTAATAAAGAAAGATTTAATGCAAACCGCGCATAATATAAAGCCCAACTCAGTGTCCCTGTATAAGGGTCTGGATATCTGATTGCCTGTGCAGCCTGACCGGCATTAGGATGATCTTTAGGAACTAAATCAATTACTGTTTTTAAAAAAGTTGACTGCCATACCCAATTCAATCTCTTCTCATTTAGAGACCCCATGTAATCCTTAATCGTTTTGGTCGCGCCTTTTTCGGTTTTGGTATCAGTCCAATCTACAATTTTTTGGCCAAGTTCATAACCAACCGCCCACCCTAAGTACTTTAGCGGCTTATCCTGATTCAGCTCCGCTTGCTCCGGAGATTTTATAATGAAATTTTGATATTCTGGATCGAGTACGAGAAGAAATTCGACACACCGTTTAATGTGTTGAGTATATGCCTTGCGATTTTCAGTTTTTTGATAGTCTATTTCATGTTGTTGTTGCGCCAGTAAAAGCAAAAGTGTCATTTTTAGATCAAATCTTAATTGCTCTTTTTGCTGCTCATTCATATAGGCAAACATGACTCTGTCCGTATCACCTAATATCCCCAAATAAAAATTTAAGGAAGGAAGAAAATCAGCACTACGATGTTCATTAAAAGCACGACCAGTTACTGATCTTATTTCGTTTAGTGTATGTCCTTTTGCTTTTTTATAAGATGGAGTGCATTTTTTTCTTAATTGCTCGTAGTCATCTTTATTATCTTTGTTTTTTTCAAGCGCAATAACTTTTTGATTTTTTGTATCTGCGAAATAAAGTTTATCTTGGTGGGCAATCACCATATTTTTGTGGTAGAGTAAGGGGGTAACCTCAGTAAATTTGTTGCTGGGATCAAAATCGACCTCAATGAGACCACATTCTGCTCTACTAAATTCAAGAAACTCTTTACGCAGCTTAAGTAGATCTTTAAAGTGCCAATCAGCAACGTTCTTGTTTTTATTTAATTTATCGTTAAGAAAAGAGTGAAGAATTCCGCTGCTGGTAGCCATAATATTACCTTTGAGTTTATAAATCTTAGGCGACTAATTCCTTTAATCACAGTAAAAATCAATGTGTTCTTTTTTATAACATAGCACTAATTTTAAAAACAAGGTGGGTATTGATTGATTTACAGTATTGAAACTAAAATTTGCATAATCTAATTAAATAAGTTACATAGAAATTTCAGCCCTTAATACAGGGCATAAAACTCTGAAATATATAAGCTGAAAAACTAAAATTTGAAAATACGGAATTATAAAAGATCGCGTGCGTAAATATCATCAAATCGCTTAATGTCATCCTCTCCTAAATAAACACCACTTTGGACTTCTATTACATAAAGAGGTTCATTACTTGGATTACTTAAACGATGAAGGGTATTTTGCGCAATATACGTAGATTGATTTACTGATAAATAAATGGTTTGTTTGTCATTAATGACTTCTGCTTTCCCTGAAACCACAACCCAATGCTCTGCTCGATGCTGGTGCATTTGCAGTGATAGTCGTGCGCCCGGTTTCACCATGAGCCGCTTTACTTTAAAGGATGCACCTTCAGCTAAAATTTCATAATACCCCCAAGGTCGTGATACCCGTTGGTGATCTTGGATTAATTGATAGTGATCTTTGCTTAAAGAATTAACTAAATCTTTAACTTGTTGCGAATACTGCTTATCAGCGACCAAAACCGCATCTTGAGTAGCAACAATAATTTTGTCTTCTACTCCTACTGTTGTCACTAAGAGATCGGTACTGTGAATAAAACAATTTTTGCTGTTTTGTGCAACCACTTTTCCAGTAACTGTATTCCCATCTTCATCAGGTTTATTCGCATCTGCAACTGCAGACCAACATCCTAAATCACTCCATTGCATTGCCACAGGAATAACGACTGCTTTATCTGTCTTCTCCATAATTGCATAATCTATTGATTCTGCTTCGCATCGTGAAAACTCTTCCAAATCAAGACGTAAGAAGTCATGATGATGTTGGGCATTTAAAACCGCCTCGCGACTAAAATAATGAATGTCTGGTTGGTGCTCCACTAATTCATCTAGATATACACCGGCACGACACACAAAAATACCGCTATTCCAAAAATAGTTAGTACTCGCGATAAATTCTTTTGCCTTATCAGCTGAAGGCTTCTCTCTAAAACTTACTACTTGATGTACTTTTTCAGCAAGGGATGCTCCCGCCTCTATATAGCCATAACCAGTTTTAGGACTATCAGGTTGAATGCCAAAAGTCACTAAAGCTTGTTGTTCCGCGGCAAATTGCGCACCAATCCTCATCGCCTCTTGCCACGCTAAATCATCAGCAATCCAATGATCCGAAGGCAACACTAACATCACGGCATCAGAACCAGCAATTTGTGATATATAATGAGCTGCACTTGCAATCGCCGGCGCCGTATTGCGTGCACATGGCTCCAATAGGTAAGTTATTGAATGAGCAAAAGGATTGAGTTGCTCCTGACATAGAAAGTAATGTGCGTCATTACTTACAATAATGGCGTGTGCACTCTCCAGACTTTGTGCTCTTTTTACAGTTTGTTGCAGAAGAGACAATTCCCCGTTTAGGGCAAGAAACTGTTTAGGATAGTTTTTTCGCGACAAAGGCCATAAACGAGTCCCAGAACCTCCTGCAAGGATAACGGGATAAAGAGTAGTCGTCATAAAGTTCCATGTTATGGCATAATTGGCGCATTCTAACAGTATTTTAAACCTAAAAAAAGCGATTATCTTTTTTACAGCACACATGGCTAACAAATTCCATTTAGGTTAAAAAATAAGTCATTTATGGGGACTTTCAATGAAAAAAGCAGTTATTTTACTCTCGGGCGGGCTCGATTCCACAACCTGCCTCGCTTTGGCAGCTTCAAAAGGCTTTACCTGTTATCCAATAAGCTTTTCGTATGGACAAAGACATTCAGCAGAATTATTTGCAGCACAGCGTATTGCCGCACATTACAAAGCAAGAGAACATCAAATTGTAACCTTGGATACTGAATTATTTCGTAACTCAGCGTTGACTGACACAAACTTAGATGTCCCTGAGTTTAAGGAAGGATCAGAGATCCCAGTAACTTATGTTCCTGCACGCAATACTATTTTTCTAGCCATGGCATTGGGGTATGCAGAATCTATAGGCGCTAGAGATATTTTTATCGGAGCAAGTTCTGTGGATTACTCTCACTATCCTGATTGCCGTCCCGAATTTATTACTGCCTTTCAAACTCTCGCTAACTTGGCTACCAAGGCAGGAGTAGCAGGGAACTCTTTCACGATTCATGCCCCCCTACAGTATTTAAGCAAAGTACAAACCATCCAACTTGGAATAAGCCTGGGCGTAGATTATAGCCTGACCGTTTCTTGTTATCAGGCTAACGATGCAGGTGAAGCATGTGGTCATTGTGATAGTTGTACCTTTAGACAGCGAGGATTTATAGGCGCTGGAATTGATGACCCAACACGATATCGTCATCTTAAATAGAATCTCTTTTGAAATTGAGTAGGGTGCCGTCCTCGAGAGTATCAAAAATAAAATAACTTCTCAAAATACAACTTACACTTTGTGCTTGGGAAGTTCGCTTCTTAATCTCATAGCCATGGGGCATAAGCAGAGAGGCGGGCTTTTTATTTAGCATCAACACCATTAAAGCAAGTTACAAAATTCTAGAAAACAGTCTTGCTACTATTAAACCAATATGGGTATTAAAAGACAGGCGTATATCAGGTTTTATTAAAAACGGCTCTTTTAGAATAAATAATATCAAAAATGAAAAACAATTAACCAATAAGTTGTTTAAAGTCAAATTATTTTACACTTTTGTTACAACAAATTGAGCATTTTTGATTCACATGTTGCAAATTCATTGCTATCATCCGTTCTGATTTATAACCTTGGAGTAAAAAATGAAAAAATTTATGCGGACGGTTGCTTATTTACCAGCTGATGTTTTTAGCGGTGCGGTTAATCTTGCATTAGGTTCTTCTCAAAAAGATAAAGAAGGTGAAATCAAGACAAATCGCGGTCTTTTAGGTCTTCTTCTTGACGGTGTTAAATATGTTGCTCAATCTACTGCTAATTTCATCGCTGCGCATAAAAAAGCAATTTCTGTTGCTGCATGGCTCTCTCTAGCTGCTGCTGCTGGTGTTGGTCTTACATTATTCTTGTGGCCTGCTGCTTTAACTGCTGTTGCTACTTTTACAGTTTATGGCTTCTCTATTGCTGGCATCGTTGGTGCTAACACTGCTCTGCAAATTGGATTTGCTGCTGGATTAGCTGCTGCTGCTGCTTCTGTTGGTACTTATTTGACTGCTGCTGTAGTAAACAGTGTTTCTGCAATTGCTAGTTACTTTAAGCGTCCTAGCAAAACAGAAAAATTGCTTGCTAGTAATGAGGAATCTTTAAGTGAAGAAAGTTCACATAGCCATGATGACATTCCTGATACTAACCCAAGCCTCACCTTATTAAATTCACAAGCGCCTAAGACTACAAGTACTGTTACTCAAGAGAGCGCACCACAATTTACGGAACTATTCTCAAGTCAAAAACCCGTTGTTGAGAAGAAAGATTCAGTAGATGAGCTTCGTCTATCTTGCTAATCATGCAAATAATGGATTAGAAAAAACGCGGCTGAAGCCGCGTTTTTTATTTCCGGCCTTCTGACTAAAAGCTGTTTACAATTCTACTTCTCTTGCTAAAGCATTTGCATCCCTTTTGCGTTATAATCAATCATCTGTCATACAAGTAGGTGCTTTATTTTGATGAAACAACGCAAAATGCTGGTTACCAGCGCTTTACCTTATGCAAACGGACATTTACATCTGGGACATTTAGTGGAGCACATTCAAACTGATATTTGGGTCCGCACTCATAAAATGTCTGGGATTGAATGCATCAGTATTTGTGGCGATGACGCGCACGGCACCCCCATTATGTTGAAAGCAGAACAAATGGGAGTTAGTCCAGAAGCATTAACCGCTGAAATAAAGCTGAGTCATGAACGCGATTTCAACGCCTTTGCTATAGATTATGACTGTTATCACACCACCCATTCGCCAGAAAATCAGACTTTAGCTGCAGCAATTTATGAAAAGCTCAAGAAAAATGGCTCTATTATTAAAAAAACCATACATCAAGCTTACGATCCAGTAAAAGAAATGTTTTTACCCGATCGTTACGTCAAAGGAACTTGCCCTAAATGCGGTGCTAAAGACCAATATGGAGATAATTGTGAAGTCTGTGGTGCTACCTACTCACCAACAGATCTCATTGATGCTGTCTCCGCCATTTCTGGTGCTAAACCTATCGAAAAAGATTCAGAACATTATTTCTTTGATTTACCACGTTATGAAAATCTTTTAAAAGAGTGGACTCGAGGCGGTCATTTGCAAACAGAGGTTGCCAATAAATTGGATGAATGGTTTGCGTCAGGTTTAAAACAATGGGACATTTCTCGTGATGCACCTTATTTTGGCTTTCCTATCCCGGGAACGACTGATAAATACTTTTACGTATGGTTAGATGCCCCTATAGGTTATATGGCAAGTTTTAAAAAATACTGTGATGAGCATGGAGTTTCATTCGCAGAATTTTGGGATAAAGACTCTGCCACGGAATTGTACCATTTTGTAGGTAAAGACATTGTTTACTTCCACGCTTTATTTTGGCCTGCAATGCTCGCCGCTAGTGGTCATCGCACACCTACCGCGGTTTACACACATGGCTTTTTAACAGTTGACGGACAAAAAATGTCTAAGTCACGTGGAACTTTTCTTGAGGCCCGTACTTATCTTGAATACCTGCACCCAGAATATTTACGCTATTACTTCGCTGCTAAACTCAATGGGCGTGTCGATGATCTGGATTTAAATTTTGATGATTTCACCAATAGAATTAATGCCGACCTCGTGGGTAAAGTAGTTAACATAGCAAGTCGATGTGCAGGATTCATCAATAAACGATTTGCCAACACCTTGAGTGAACACTTAAGTGAACCTCAATTATATGCGGAACTCATCGCCGTACGTAGCGAAGTCATTGAATCATTTGTTTCTCGTGATTATGCACGTGCTATTCGTCACATTATGGATTGTGCCGATAAAGTCAATCAATACATTGACGCTCACAAACCCTGGATATTGGCAAAAGAAGAAGGACGTCTCTCCGAAGTACAAGATATTTGTACTATGGGGATTAATTTATTTCGCATTTTAATGACTTATTTAAAACCGGTGCTGCCATTAATGAGTAATGCGGTAGAAACGTTCTTAAATTGTGATCCCTTAAATTGGGAAGCAATCAATACCCCTTTATTGAACCATCAAATCAATACGTTCCAGCCGTTAATGGTTCGTGTTGAAAAAGAAAAAATTCAAGCCATGGTGGAACAATCAAAACAGGTGCATCATGGCCTCAGTTAAAGAAATAGATGCTCTTTTACCACAAACTCAATGTGGTGAATGTGGTTATTCAGGTTGTTTGCCCTATGCTGAAGCACTTGTCCAGGGCATAACCTCGATTAATAAATGCCCACCAGGCGGTGTCGCTACAGCAACAGCATTAGGTGCGTTACTCAATATAGATCCCGCACCTTATCTTGATGAAGTAAGAGCAAATACCCGCCCCCCCTCCGTTGCAGTCATTCGCGAAGCAGAATGCATAGGCTGCACCAAATGCATTAAAGCGTGTCCTGTAGATGCAATAATTGGCAGTGGCAAATTAATGCATGCAGTGTTGACACACGAATGCACTGGTTGTGGTTTGTGTGTTGCACCTTGTCCTGTAGATTGTATTGAGATGGTAGAGTTGCCTGCCGTAGAATATGATAAAGATTTAGCGCGTGTCCGTTTTCATGCCAAACAAACCCGATTATTAAGAGAGGATCATGAAAAACAACAAGCTTATAGAGAAAAACGCCAATTAGCGATGCAAGCCACTAATAAAGCACAAGAGATAAAAGCTAAGCAAGATTATATCCAACTGGCTTTGGCTCGTGTGAACGCTAAAAAAACTCATGAATAAACAAAAACGACGTGAAATTTTTCTGCGCTTCCAAGCGCAAAATCCACACCCAGTTACTGAATTGGTCTACCATTCTTCTTTTGAATTATTAATAGCTGTTATTCTTTCAGCCCAAGCAACGGATGTTGGGGTAAATAAAGCCACAGCTAAATTATTCCCCGTGGCAAACACTCCTCAAGCGATCCTTGATTTAGGTTTAGAAAAACTCAAAGACTATATAAAATCTATAGGTTTATATAACAGCAAAGCACAAAATATCATAAAAACCTGTGAGTTACTGCTCAAGAATTACCATGGACAAGTTCCTGATCGGCGTGAAGCATTAGAAGCATTACCTGGCGTAGGCCGAAAAACAGCAAATGTAGTACTTAATACTGCTTTTGGACAACCTACAGTGGCTGTGGATACCCATATCTTTCGGGTAGCAAATCGAACAGGAATTGCCAAGGGTAAAACGCCTTTGGAAGTGGAAAAAAACTTACTAAGGAGTACAGCATCTGAATTTTTAAAAGACGCACATCATTGGCTTGTATTACATGGGCGTTATGTATGTACTGCACGAAAACCGCATTGTAAATCATGTATTATTGAAGATCTTTGCGAATATCCTGAGAAAAATTTATCATAGTTAACGTGAGTTCGACATAAAATGCATAAAAATAACTTTTATGTCGAACTCATGCTAATTGCTAAAGCACGAAGCAATTTCTCGTTATCTGAGTGCACCACGATGAGTAACAAACTTTATAGTCATCACTGACAAACATAATAGGAAGTTAGGTATAACAAGTATGAATGCACGGAATAAAAATACATTTATAAATAAAATCCTATTAAAGTTCTATCGCTTTTTATCAAAAGAAGATCGTGTGGCAAAAAGAACTTATTTATATAATTTTGGGCAAATGATCCAAGAGATCAAACCTGGTGATGTTCTTCTAGTCGAAAGTCACACGCGTATCGGTAACATCATTAGGCTCATTTCTGAAAGCACTTGGACTCATGCAGCTTTATATATTGGCCGTATCGATGACATCACTGCTCCAGATTTACATGAATTAGTGCAAAAACATGTAAAAAATTTATCCTCAGATCAATTAATTATTGAAAGCATCCTCGGAGAAGGAACTCGAGTGTCTTGCGTCGATGAATACAAAAATGAGCACATAAGAATTTTAAGACCTTCTCTTTTATTACCAGAAGATCGTGAACAAGTTATTGCTTCGGCGATTCATAAAATTGGAAAAAACTACAGCTTACGACATCTTTTTGATCTGGCACGTTTTATTTTTCCTTGGAGTATTTTTCCACGCAGATGGCGTTCTTCGTTATTCCAACATAATATGTTACAACCCACAGAAGATATTTGCTCTTCAATGATTGCCGATGTTTTTCAATCCGTGAATTATCCTATTTTGCCTTTGATTACAAAAGATAAAACAGGCTATGCATTAATACATAGAAATCCCCGTCTCTACACACCAAGCGACTTTGATCTTTCTCCATTTTTTGATGTCATCAAATACCCCATTTTACCGCTAGGCAAAGGGCAAACTTATAGAGATTTACCATGGAAAAAACAATTAATTAGTGACGATATTGCTGTGGTTCCACTGATAGATGAAAGTCAGGAACAAAATTAAGCAGTTTTGCGTCATAAAAACAATAAACAATAGTAGAATCATAGCACAATGTAGTGTTACTGTACTTCATGAGGAAAAGACTAGCATTTCTCATTTTTTCCTCATACAATGAGATTTCCTAGTTGCACGGAGAGCAAGAGTATGAACTGGTGGACGTCAGTAATAGATGGAGCTAAATCATTTGGTGATGGAGCAGCTTGGGTATTTAGCAAAGCCCCCATCACGCAAGCAGTAAGCTATGCCGCAGATACAGCATTTTATGTAACCGAACAAGTGTTAGCGCTACGCGAAGCAATTCCTGCTTTAATTGCTCCATTTAAAACTCGCGTAGAAGAAATGACACCCGCAATGGAATCCGTACAAAAAGTTATTAAAGGAATGGGGAATGTTGTATTCCACGACGTACTTCCCGTGGTAGCTGTAAACTATGTGAACAACGGCATTCAAAGTTATTTTCGTGAGGGTTATAGCGAAGAGCAAGGTTCGTTTTTGGCTCCCTACGCTCTTTTTTTATCCACTCTTTCTTTAGCCAATTACGGTGTTCAGCTCTATAACTATAGACAAGCAACTAAATTAGTAGCCCATACTTTAGTTCTCGACACAATAGCACCCTCTGCGTTTAACGAACACAAAGCACTCGTTCCATCAAATCCGACCCTTTGTGTCGAAGAAGATTGTAATTTTAAACGAAAGTTTAAAGGTTCCCTACGAGGGACAATAGGATTAGCTTTAAATGATCTTGTGCTATGGGGCATTAGCCAATTTCCGTATGGTGGCAAGCAAATCTCATGGGTGTTAGGCCTTTATTTTTATGGTGAATATATTACCTATATGGCCACACCTGAGCGATGCGAACGTCATAAGGGAATGAAATCAGAATCCATACTTTCTTTGGGTTTAGCGTACACTGGAACCTCTGCGCTTATGAATTACGCACTTGAATCCACTGTAGGAGTCCCTCCTTACCTGTATAACAGAACATTACAACATTTGCTGCTTTTACTGCATATTAATGTTGCCTCTCATATGTCGCTGCCCTTAGTCAAACCACAAAAGGAAACATCGATTCCAGTTGATCCCTTATTTTTGTATGATCGCACAAAGCGATTTATTATTGATGTAGTCTTTGCTGGTTTAATGAAAAGGGTACCCATCGATTTTAAACCACCTGAAGGAGCAAAGCCTTTTATTCCACTTTCAACCGTATTTAAGTTTTTCACTAAAATATTGGAAAGTGATTTAGAAAAAGTGCAGGTCTCCGAACCTGGATTTTTTAAGCAAGCCACCAGGGTTGTTTTGCCTAATATGTTTCATAATCCTAAAAATGCCGTTAATGATCCAGTGATCAAACAATTTTGGCCAGAAATACGCAGTGACTTACTTAATATTATAGATATTGTGGAGTCTACAAAACCTATTCAAACGTTAACAACAGGGGCCAAGCCAATTGCTTCTACAGTTAAATACACCTTGCCTAAAATTCTTTGGTATCGTTTTGGTTTACCTATAAAGCTATCTGAATTTCTTTTATCTTTAAGTAAAAAAGAGGACTTTTGGAGTTTTGTAACCGCACTGAAACGTTGGATTGAACGCAATGATGTCTCTCGTGAAATCATTTTAACTAAAATAAATTCTAAAGCAGGATTGCACGATACAGACAAGATAATCGAACTGCCACCTGATACAAAAAAATCAACAACAATACCTCCATCAATAGAAGAGTTAAAAACACCTCGCCCATCAATGATCGCTGATGCAAAACAGTTGATTTCTCATAAACCATCATCTGTAATCACTGCCAATAGCTTATTCTCTACAAAACAGCGAAAAAATCTAACCAGCGGCCCTAAAATTGATGAGATACAGGCAGTACAATACAACTAGAATTGAACGTAGTGTGTCGACATTGTAGTCTGATGAATCAGACTACACCCAGACTCACCTTTATATTTGAATTCGTTCAAAATACGTGAAATAAACCCTTTTATTGCTAGAAATCAACCTATTACCTTCTTTTTTTTTACCAAGAGAACACCAAGAAGCCTTATCCAAACTGCTGTTAATTACTTGCCATATTAAACACTATAGTGTTATATTTGCGCACGAACTAGCTCATTACAAAGCAATTATCGCAGAAAAACCAGGACTGTTTATGGAAATCCAACACAAATGAATCAATCGTTGCCTGCACAGAACTCTCCCGGTTTTTTGTTTTTGACTGTAAGCGCCATTACCTCTCTAATTTTATTAATTAATGTATCGTTTAAAATTGTCCTACTTCAAGGACTGATGTTTTCTGTGAATGGTTTAATCTGTCCACTAGTTGCAGGATTATATTTGTTAGCCTTAAGAAACTTCACTATAAAAGAACAAAGGCATTTTTTGAACATTTCTTTAATGACTGTATATGTATTTTGTATCGGCGTATTTGTATTAGTGAATTTGCCCGCCGCTGAATATATGCACAATAATCCGGTGTACCAAATCATTTTTGAAGATATTCCCAAAAAATTCTTTGCAACTACTACAGCTTTTGCACTCAGTTTTTACTTACCGCACCTTCTGTTTTATCCAAAATCCAGTAGGACGCTTCCCACATCAAAACAATGCATGCTTTTGGCTGTTCTTGGTGGGTTAAGCTTTTTTGGTTTGGATTTTTTTCTTCTATTTTCTGGGACATACCTACCTAATTTTAAACAAATTTTTATTGACTCGTCGATGATAGCTTCTCTCATATTGCTTATGATTGGAATTTTTTATTTGACTTTTTTGCTCAAACATCAAAACACATCTTTTACCCCCGAACGAGGTAGCGAAAAACTACCTTTATATGATTACCTTATTTGTTTTGCAATCATCGTCATGCTGATCTGTTTGGCTTGCGAATACAGAATAATTACGCTCATTAGTAAACACAATATCCTATCAGCAAGTTCTTTATTTTTTCCTATAACCCTAGTAATCAGTACGATTTTAGGTGAGTTATGGGGCTATAAAGTCAACTTAAAATTGTGTCTGGTACTTATTGCAACTCAATTTATATTTGATGTCTTATTAATGGTTGTTGTTGCCTTACCCTCTCCTACATTCCTTAATTTGAATCCCTTTTACAGCTACATCATGCTTAAAAGGCTGCCTGCTGCATCGTTGACTTTGTTTCTCGCCTTTATAAGCAATGCGATGTTACTGCATCATTTAAAACAACCTAAATGGGCTTTGCAGCGCCCTCTTCGTATTTTAATTGCTAATATTTGTGCGAATTCTTTATTGTGTTTGATAGATTACAGTTTATTGTTTGGTGGGATTTATCCCTATGATCAAATTATTAATTTAGTGGCTAATGTATGGGATTACAAGCTACTAATGACGTTGATTTCTTTGCCCTTTATTCTATGGCTATGCGCCCATATGGAAAAAAATAAAACTTTAAATACCTTACAATATGATTAAAAAATATCTTTTATAAAGATAATTAGAAGAAATCACCCTCTGCAAGGACAAGAGATCTACTAGGCTGCAGCGAAATTTCTGGCAAAGTTTACTGCGTTGCCTTTTAACACCCCCAGTGGGATGACGCAGTCAATTTTTCCTTAAATTGACCACCCGAAGAAGAAGAGGATATGCCCATTCACCAAGATTCTATCGATACAGATTCGTTAAGTTGGAAGCATTCTTCATCCAGTGAATTTTCTTTAATCCTTTTTAATGGGACGCTTCCAGCCATATACCGTTTTTTGTTTTGACTCTGTTAAAGTTAACTCACCAGGAGGAACGTTTTTACGTATTGTACTCCCAGCACCAATAGTTGCATGAGCGCCTACTGTTACTGGGGCAACTAGTTGCGTATCTGAACCAATAAATACACCATCTTCAATAATCGTTTTGTGCTTATTAACCCCATCGTAATTGCAGGTTATAGTGCCAGCACCAACATTAACTTCTTTTCCTAATTCAACATCACCTAAATAGCTTAAATGGCTGGCTTTTGATCCTTCATCAAATACTGCTTTTTTTGTTTCTACAAAGTTACCGATTTTGCAATTTGCAGCCAACTGTGTTCCTGATCGTAAACGAGCAAAAGGGCCAATTTTACAATCATTTGCTATATTACAACCCTCTAATACACTATGAGCATAAACCTCGCAGCCTGCTCCTAAAACCACATCTGCCAAGATACAATTAGGTCCTATAATACAACCATCACCCAGTATTACTTTTCCGTGAAAGACGCAATTGACATCTATTGATACATCTTTGCCACAAATTAATTCTCCTCGTAAGTCAAAACGATTTGCATCAACAATCGTTACCCCTTGTTGCAATAACTCCTTCGCTTTCCTTGTTTGCCAGATGCGTTCCAACTCATGTAATTGAAGTCGATTATTAACTCCTTGGATTTCTGCATCATCTTTTGCACTTAGTGTTCTAATAGATGTTTTATTGGCAACAGCTAAGGCAATAATTTCTGTCAAATAGTATTCGCCCTGAGCATTATCATTACTCAATTTAGGCAACCATTTTTCTAAATCATCGGAAATTGCACAACAAATCCCCGAATAAATTTCTTTTATATTCTTTTCTTGCTCATTTGCATCTTTTTCTTCTACAATGATGGAAACTTCACCTTGATTGTCTCTAATAATACGCCCAAGACCACTGGGATCTTCAAGATGAGCAACCAAGAGTGTCAAAATGGAATGATAAGAATTTGCTGGATGGCTGCATTCAATTAAAGCCCTTAATGTACTTGCTTGGATAAGCGGCACATCAGCAGATAAAACAAGAACTTGTGTTTGTGGTGGAATAAAAGGTAAAGCTTGCATCACGGCGTGGCCTGTACCCAATTGTTCTGCTTGATATACCCAATGCACAGGTAAGTCAGGGAGTGAGTTCTTAAGCTGTTCACCACCATGACCATATATAACATGAATTGCATCAGGATTTAGTTGCTGCGCGGTTTCCACTACCCGAACCAGCATAGGCTTCCCAGCAAGCGGGTGAAGTACTTTTGGGATATTGGAATACATTCGTTTACCCTGGCCTGCAGCTAAAATGATAATTTGTAAGTTCATGAAATTATAATTTCCTAGGTTAAAAACAATAACAGGTATGCAATGAAACAATCTACCTAAATATAAATAGCAATAAAGGTATGATAACTAAATTGCAGTTCAAGGAGTAGAGCGATGACCGTTTTTATTAGAGCAGCTAAAAGATTAATGCTTCAATGCCTAGATAAGTCGATGGAAGATTCGAGTGCCAAAAACCAAAGCTGGTTTGGCGGCTTTAGAAACGCAGAGCTTTCTGAGGCACAAAAAGAGTTAACTCTTAAATTAAGGAGACAAATTGATGACTTTGTTCCCAAAGAAACAGATTTGCAAAGTTTGCTTGCTTTAAAAAAAGCAATCGCCGAACTTGATGCGGAAGTTGAAGGAAAGCGCAAAGAATATCAATTTCCTCGTGGAAATTTGAATACAACCTTAACCGAAATGAATTCCAATTTGGAACGATTTTATAATACTATTTCCACCTTATCCTTTAAGACCACTGAGGCAACTGTCCCTTTTCCTCTGTGTGATATAGAAAACTCAAAACATCCCTTCAATATTCTTTGTGCCCATGCCGCATACTATTTCGGTGAAAATATTTTTAACCCCGTCGATGAAGGCTATATCGTGAAGGCTGTTTCATCGCTTGTCGGGGCTACATCGACGGTGAGCGTTAGAGAGCACAAAGAAGCATGTTTACTTTCTCATCTGAAAAAATGTGATGACCTATTAAAAGGGGTAAAAGAAGGAGAGGAATTTGATGGAATGCGTCAAGAATTGGTGCTTCGAGAAGTGGATGCGATTAAACGGGAAAATGCTGAAATTTGTAGGCAAGCACAACCCATAACGAGCGTTCCCGTAAGTCTCTCATTTTTTGCCACAGCGAATGTGAAAGCGCCCACGCTCAAACCAAGTAGAGGTCGATTAGAAGTATGTATGCAGCACGTACTCGAAGAAATTGCGTCGCTTAAAAAATCAGTTGTCATGGAACCACTGTCGCTTTAATTCCAGCGAGAAACATAGCCTGGGGAAATCTAGGCTATGAAGTTAACTCACCACAAAGATCTGTTTCTATTAATTGCTTAATTTTTAAAATATCCAATCTTTTGCTCAATAAATACAACAACTTGCAATGGGCTGCCTCTGGAGTCATATCGTGGCCGCTAATAAGTCCTGCTTCTTTTAAAGAGTGTCCTGTAGCATATTGGCTCATCTCCACGCCCCCTTGCTGACATTGAGTGCAATTAATAATGATTACCCCGCGTGCGCAAGCATCTGTTAATTGTTTTAAAAAACGCAGATCATTATTTTGTGCATTCCCTGCGCCATACGTCTCTAAAATTAGACCACATAAGGGTTGATTTAATATGTATGCTAAAACATCCGTAGCAAAACCTGGAAATAACCTAAAATTAGCAATAAATTGAGGCTCAATAGTTTGTAGATGAAATGGCTTTTGTGGTCTTTTTAACAAAAGGTTTTGATGTACTTTAATATCAATCCCTATAGATGCCAAATGAGCATAATTGGGAGAGTCAAATGCTTTAAACCCCTGGGAACTTATTTTTTGCGTGCGATTCCCACGCAACAAATGTTGATTAAAATAAATGCATACCTCATGTATTGGTTGATGTACACATAACCATAAAGAAGTAACGACATTATCAATAGCATCATTACGAACTTCAGATAAAGGAATCTGAGAACCAGTAAGAATCACAGGCTTTCCTAAATTCTCCAACATAAATGATAACGCGGAAGCCGTGTAAGCCATGGTGTCAGTACCATGAAAAACGACGAAGCCATCAAAATGATCATAGTCATCTGCAATATCCTTAGCAATTCTGTTCCAATCATGTACCGTCATATTGGAGGAATCGAGTAAAGGTTGGTATTCCTTAATAATATATTCAGGCATATCTTGATGCTGAAGCAAAGGAATTTGCTGTAATGCTGATGCCACATAACCCAAGGATGGTTCATAACCATTTTTTGTTTTGATGCAACTAATGGTCCCACCGGTATTAAGTATTAGAATTCGCTTGCGCATGAGATCGCCACTTAGAAATTTTGTTCCAATTATATAACTAAACGAGTGGCGACTCACATCAATTCTTGTAATTTATATCAAGCTTGAGATATAGATTTTATTAGAACCAGTGCCATTTGGTTTGCTTCGGGCCATATAACGATTTATATTTCTACTCAAATTGATGTAAATTTAACGATGAAAACCACCGATAAATCACCAGCACTGCAATATAAATATCAAATCAGCTAAATTTTAAGACATAAGTATCTTGAAAAAACAATTCAATTTATTTACAATCATTATCCAATTTAATCTTAATGGTGATTATAATGCCAGAACCAATTAGTATAAAAGATCAAGCTTGCCATACATTTGCTTTAAGCGGTGATGTGACTGGAAAAAGAGATATCAATAAGCTTTTTGAAGATCTAACCAATCGGATCGGATTTAGACTTAACTTCGGTGAAGGATTAAATGAAAACCAGCTGTACAAGGTAAGACAACAAGTCATGAATCTTATATCCAACCTTAGAGATGAAACAGTGGAAGAAGCTGATGACCTCTATGTATGTGGTGGATTTAGAGAAGGACAAGTTAGTCCTGAACATTTGTGGCTAGAAGACAGAGCTACTGGCTATACTTATGATACTTTCATAAACCAGCCAATTGTGCGAATCAAAAGTGTCGGTGTTGACGGTATGCCTTTCAGACCCGGATGTGAAGGAAGTCCTTTTAAAGGGGATGAAATATTTAGAGTAAAAGTGAGTGGTTATACTGCTGGACAAATCGCCGCGTTAACTGCTTTTGCTCCTAAGCCATCAAAATCAGGTATTTTCTCAGGTCAAAATGATAAACATGATACAACAAAGCCTGAAGATCGAAACAGTTTGAGCCTGCGCTAGAACTCTAATCGAGAGTTGAAAAAGCAAATGAAGCAGGTTTTGCTATTTTTAATGTGTCACTACAAAAGTAGTGACACATTTGTACATTTATAATGCCCTAATAATTTTTTTCTGGAATTACTGCGCCTGATAGAACTCGCATTTACCTTCAAAATTAGCATCTCTCCTGTTTTTCTCTGAACAACTTTTCTAATTATAGTGTTGCACAACTCCCCCTGGAACTAATTTAGTATCCTAATCCAACCCACATCTTAGCTCCATCCACCTAGTATCTTTAAAAAAGAGACTCTTTAACCGTTATTACCAGGCAGCAACAGACTCATTTTGATTGTTCTATTGCAGCTTAATCTTCCATTATTTGTAAATTTTTTCATTCATGCACCCACAGGAGAAAATATGTACCTATAATTAAATTGATGGTTATTAAAACAGCAATGAGGTCGCATCATGCCCAAATCCAAAAAGACAACTGCAGCGTATAATGCTTTGTTTCAAGAATTTTCACCTCCATCAGTTGGATTAAATCGTAAAAAGGAAGCTTTTTTAACAGTGGATACGGGGCAGTCCTGCCATGTGTTTGCTACAGCAAGTGCACCCAGTTGGACTACAAGAGATTCAGTCAACAAGAAATATGAAACTATCGGTACTGAGAAAGCAATGCGACGCTTACAACAGCAGATTAATCATGATCTTGACGAAGAAGATAAAAAGAGAATGAATCCAGAGTATGTCATACAGCCCTTTCCCCAGCCATCCGTAGAGGAACGAACGCAAGAGCGCAAAGCCAACATGGAGGAAATTCTTCAGCTTAGAAATCTGCAAGAAACGGTATTACCAGTGGAAAATATGTACCTTTGTGGCGGTTTTCGTGAAGGAAAAATGACTCCTGAACATATGTGGATCGAAGACCATACAAACAATAAAACCTATGACACATTCATTAATCGCGGCGGTGTCGCCGTCGTAGATGGAGTAGGTAAAGACGGGGAAGCCTTTAAACCTGGATGCGAAGGAAGTGCATTTAAGGGAGAAGATATTGGTCGGGTTAAAGTAGCTGGGTACACCTATGGTCAATTGATTGCCATCGCTTCTGGGGCTGAGAAGCAGCCACCTTTTCCCGATTCAATTGCCAACACACCACAAGTGTTAATGGCCATGGAGACTGTGAAGCTCGTCAACGAAGCGCTAGCAAAAGTACCTCCACCCGCGCTCACAGAAGCGGAACAAAACATATTAAAAAAAGTACAAGAGGAGCAAATAAAAAAGAAGTCCGATATCGAAATAAAAAAAGTGGTTACTGATTTGACCGGAGCAGATAAAGTTAACTATGAAAGCGCATTGGATAAATTAGCAGACGAAGCGAGGCAACAAAGAGAAGTGGCTACTGCAATCGTAGGGAGAGGTTTTAATCCCTTTGTGAAATTAAGCCAAGATTTAAGTGCCATTAAACCCGACCCCATTACAAATACTGACTCAATCGATGAAGCCGTTCGCCTCAAAAACGGTTTATTGGAAGAAATAAGAACGCTGGAGCAGAAAAAAGGTACTATCGCTCCAGAATACCAAGAAAAATTTCAACTAAAAATTGACGAAGCAAGAAATAGAATTAGCTCCGCACTCCCAGAAAATATAGAGAAGTTGGGGCAAGACTTAAATTCCATAAAACCTGAGCAGATAAAACAATCTAAAACGCTAAGAGAGGCAAACAACCATTTTGAAACGCTTACTAACAAAATACAGCAACTTGAAGAGAAAAAAAATACCTTGCCAGAAAAATATCAAGCAAAATTTCAAGAGAAAATTGATACGTTAAAACAATCAGTTAACGCAAACTTTGACGACAAGGTAAAGGTCCGAGAAAAGGTAGAACAAATTCGAAGAGCCGCAACAGATTATTTAGAATGGTCTAATAAAAACGCCAAAGGTTTTCGCTTTAGTTTCTTATCTCATGGTTCATATGGTAGGGAGCAAGCACAAAAGTTATTAACCATGATTCAAAATCAAGATACACCTATGGCCAATATATTAAAAGTGGCGAATGAAACGGTTAAAACTTCCGGCACCAATAAAAACTCCTTTAGTCGTTATTTATATGATGAGCTACAGGGTAAGAAGAATCTTGTTGGTGTTGATTCACTTACTCAAAACTTTAAAGATTATAAAAAACAGATGAGCACTATATTACATAAGGAAATAGAAAAAGAAGAAACAAACACGAAGGGTATGCAGATCTAGGAATGTATCACTTGAATATAAAGTTCATCTAAAAGAAAAGGGTGTGGTTTTACTTGGAAGTGATAGTGAGGAGATGCTTTGTCCTTGTGTTAGAAGTTTGGTAGTTGCCCTAGCATCAGCGCCTTGGCGTCAATTTTTAAGTTGACGCTTATGTGCATCTTATTAGAGATTTTACCTTGCAACATACCTTCAAGAGCTCCCTGTTTTCACAGAAGGTGACACCCTTTTCATCTCACAAAAGCAAAGACCGATGTTGATCGGTGGGCACAATGCGTCCACTTTCGTCACAATCTCATATCATTTATAAACTTTTTACTCATGCCCACACAATAGTAAATATGTATCTATAATTAAAATGATGGTTATTAGAATAGCAGTGAGGTAACGTCATGCCTAAATCCAAAGACACAACGCCAGCTTATAATGCTCTATTTCAAGAGTATTCGCCTCCTTCAATTGGATTAACTTCAAAGAAGAAACCTTTTTTAACAGTTGATACAGGGCAGTCCTGCCATGTATTTGCTACAGCAAGTGCACCGAGTTGGGAAAAAAGAAAATCAGTAAACGAAACATATGAAAACATCGGTACCGCTAGAGCATTTGAACGCCTGGAAAGGCAAGACCAGCATGAATTCTCCGAAAAGCGAAAAAAAGAAAGAGATCCACAATATGTCATAAAACCGTTTCCAGAACCATCCGTAGAGGAACGAACGCAAGAACGTAAAGCCAACATGGAGGAAATTCTTCAGCTTAGAAATCTGCAAGAGACGGTATTACCAGTGGAAAATATGTACCTTTGTGGCGGTTTTCGTGAAGGAAAAATGACTCCTGAACATATGTGGATCGAAGATCACACAAACAATAGAACCTATGACACGTTCATCAATCGTGGCGGTATCGCCGTCGTTGAAGGAGTAGGTAAAGACGGGGAAGCCTTTGAACCTGGATGCGAAGGAAGCCCATTTGAAGGAGATGAAATCGGCCGGGTTAAAGTAGCAGGGTACACCTACGGCCAACTCATTGCCATCGCTTCCGGAGCTGAGAGTGACAAGCCGTTTCCCGATTCAATAGCCAACACACCGCAAGTGTTAATGGCTATGGAGACTGTGAAGCTCGTCAACGAAGCGCTAGCAAAAGTACCTCCACCCGCGCTCACAGAAGCGGAACAAAACATATTAAAAAAGTACAAGAGGAGCAAATAAAAAAGAAGTCCGATATCGAAATAAAAAAAGTGGTTACTGATTTGACCGGAGCAGATAAAGTTAACTATGAAAGCGCATTGGATAAATTAGCAGACGAAGCGAGGCAACAAAGAGAAGTGGCTACTGCAATCGTAGGGAGAGGTTTTAATCCCTTTGTGAAATTAAGCCAAGATTTAAGTGCCATTAAACCCGACCCCATTACAAATACTGACTCAATCGATGAAGCCGTTCGCCTCAAAAACGGCTTATTGGAAGAAATAAGAACGCTGGAGCAGAAAAAAGGTACTATAGCTCCAGAATACCAAGAAAAATTTCAACAAAAAATTGACGAAGCAAGAAATAGAATTAGCTCCGCACTTCCAGAAAATTTAGAGAAGTTAGGGCAAGACTTAAATGCCATTAAGCCTGAACAGATCAAGCAATCGAAAACCATGAAAGAGGCAAGAGGACAGGTTGAAATCCTTAACAACAAAATACAGGAGCTTGAGGAGAAAAAAAATACCTTGCCAGAAAAATATCAAGCAAAATTTGAAGAAAAAATTAATACATTAAGACAATCTGTTCAAACTGAACTTAAAGAAAAAGAAAAGATTGAAGTGACGGTAAATCACATCAAAGACGCTGCGACAAAATATTTGGAATGGTCTAAGAAAAATGCTACAGGTTTTCGCTTTAGCTTTTTATCTCATGGTTCACATGGCAGGGAACGAGCCCAAAAATTACTTGACATGATTCAAAATGAAAATATGCCTATGGCAAATATATTAAAAGTAGCGAATGAAACAGTTAAAACGTCTGGCACCAACAAGAATTCTTTTAGTCGCTATTTACATGATGAGCTAAAAGGTACAAATCTTACTTTTACAGATTCACTTACTAAAAACTTTAAAAATTATAAAGAAGAGATGCGATCGCTATTGCATAAAGAAGTGGAAAATGAAGAGAAAAACACGAAAGGAATACGGATGTAATATTGTATCAATCCTTACTTAGTATGAGAGAGCGTGGTTTTACTCAGAACCCCGATTCTGGATACACCGCACTCGCTTTAAAAGACTTGTAGTCGGGTCGAACTTACCAAAAGATCCTGCTTTCGCAGGGGTGACATTCTTCTCATCTCGCCAGCAAGTGCCGATTTTTCCTGAGTTAAAACGACTAGGCACGATAGCTTAGTCCATGTTGATGAGGTGCAATGCGCCCCCCCTTCGTCGCAATAATACCATATCATTTGTAAACTTTTTATTCAGAGACACACAATAGCAAATATGTATCTATAATTAAAATGATGTTCATTAAAATAGAAAAGAGGTCACATCATGCCTAAATCCAAAAACACAACTCCAGCTTACAATGCATTGTTTCAAGAACATGAGCCCCCTTCAGTAGGAAAAAATGAACGGCGTGGCGGGCATTTTATGAAAGTTGACAAAGGGCAATCCTGCCACGTATTTGCGATAGCGAGTGCACCGACTTGGGAAAGAAGTAACGAAGTGAACGTAGCATACTCTAATATCGGTACTGAAAGAGCAATGGAACGCTTAAACAGACAGTTTCAACATGAGTTTGCTGAAGAGGACAAACAAAGGCTAAATAGGGATTATGTGATACAGCCTTTCCCAGAGCCATCAGAAGAAGAGAGAACTGAAGAACGCATGTCTAACATGAGAGAAATTCTTGATGTTAGAAATCGACAAGAGACGGTATTACCAGTGGAAAATATGTACCTTTGCGGCGGTTTTCGTGAAGGAAAAATGACTCCTGAGCATATGTGGGTAGAAGACCACTCAAACAATATATCCTATGATACGTTCATCGACCGAGGTGGTATCGCCGTCGTAAATGGCGTAGGCAAAGATGGAAAACCATTTAAACCGGGATGCGAGGGACATGCGTTTAATGGAAAAGATATTGGTCGAATTAAGGTAGATGGATATACCTATGGCCAACTCATTGCCATCGCTTCTGGGGCTGAGAAGAAGCCTCCTTTTCCCAATTCAATAGCCAACACCCCTCAAGTGCTAATGGCCATGGAAACCGTTAAACTCGTAAACGAAGCATTAGAAAAAATTCCTGGCCCCATACTGACTGAGGATGAAAAAAGAGTAGTAAAAGCAGTACAGGAGGAGCAACTAACAAAAGACTCTGACACTGCAATAAAAAAAGTGGTTACAGATTTAAAACAACCTGAAAAAGGATTCTATGAAAGTGCGATGGCAAAATATGCAGAGGTAGGAAGACTGCAAAGAGAAGCAGCTCGCGCAATCGTAGGTACAGGTTTTCATCCTTTTGTGAAGTTAAATCAAGAATTAAATGATGCTATTAAACCTGAACAGATAACGCAATCTAAAACATTAAAAGAAGCACACGGTCATTATGAAACGCTTATCAACAAAATAAATGAACTTGAAGAGAAAAAAAATACCTTACCTGCAGAATATCAAGACAAATTCCAAGAGAAAATTGATACGTTAAGAAACTCAGTACAAACGCAATTTGACGCAAAGGTAAAGGTTCGAGAAACAGTAGAGCAAATTCGAAGGGCTGCAACAAGTTATTTAGAATGGTCCAATCAAAACGCTACAGGCTGGCGACTCACTAATTGGTCTTATGGTTCATATGGAAGGGAACAAGCACAAAAACTACTTGACATGATCAAAAATGAAGATACACCTATGGCTAATATATTAAAAGTAGCGAATGAAACGGTTAACACGTCCGGTACCAACAAGAATTCATTCAGTCGTTATTTACATGATGAGCTAAAAGGTACACATCTTGTGGGTAAGGACACGCTTACTGAAAAATTTAAAAATTATAAAGAGGAGATGAAAACTCAATTGCGTGTCGAAACGGAAAAAGAAGAGAACAATACGAGAGCGCGGATATAAGAGAGTATCAATCATTTATTTAGTATAAGTTTCGTATAAAGGAATATAATTTTAACTCGAGCATCGAGTTTTGATGCTCACTAGTTTTCCTGAAAGCGGGGTCATGTTAATGAGGTGTAATGCCACTATTGAAATGAGTTTCCGCTTTCGCGCGAATGATAAAGACCTTCAGTTAACGCAGTATAACCCGACCAACACCTTTACTTAGTCGATAAGAAGATGCCAGACTCCAGGCATTGATATGATCAATTAATAAAAAATAATTTGTAACAATGGTTATTGAATTACAACAGGATAATTTGATAATCCTATTTGCAATTAAATATTTTGCAGATTTGTTATTCGCACCCTCTCCTCCCCAAAAAAATTAATATGCGTCTATAATTAAATCGGTGACTTTTAAAATATCAACGAGGTCAAATCATGCCCAAATCCGATAGAACAACTCCAGCGTACAATGCCCTGTTTCAAGAACATTCATCCCCTTCCGTAGGATTAGATCGATATAATCGAACTTTTCCAACAGTTGATACTGGACAGTCTTGCCATGTGTTTGCGACAGCGAGTGCACCTAGTTGGGAAAAAAGAAAATCAGTAAATGAAACATATGAAAATATCGGTACCGCTAAAGCATTCGAACTCATGGACAGACAGGATCAGCATGAACTTGCTGAAAAGCGAAAAAAGAGACAAAATCCAGAATATATCGAAAAACCATTTCCAGGGCCATCAGTAGAAGAGCGACGCCTAGAGCGCAACTCCAACATGGATGAAATTCTTGAGCTTAGAAATTTGCAAGAAACGGTATTACCAGTGGAAAACATGTACCTTTGCGGTGGGTTTCGAGAAGGAAAAATGACCCCTGAGCACATGTGGATCGAAGACCATACAAACAATAGATCCTATGACACATTCATTAATCGCGGTGGTATCGCCGTCGTAAATGGAGTGGGGGTTATAGGCCAACCCTTTAAACCCGGATGCGAAGGACATGCATTTGACGGAGATGATATTGGTCGAGTTAAAGTAGCCGGGTATACCTATGGCCAACTGATCGCCATTGCTGCTGGAGCCGAGAAAAAACCGCCTTTTCCCGAATCAATAGCTAATACACCACAAGCATTAATGGCCATAGAGACTGTCAAGCTCGTCAACGAGGCGTTAGCAAAAATACCTCAACCCGTGTTCACAGAAGCGGAACAAAACATATTACGAAAAGTGCAACAGGAGCAATTAAAAAAAAGCTCTGATAAGGAAATAAAAAAGGTGGTTGAAGATTTGGTAGGTGCAGATAAGATTAACTATGAAAGTGCACTGGATAAATTAGCAGAAGCAGGAAGGCAGCAAAGAGAAACAGCTGTCGCAATCGTAGGAACAACTTTTAACCCCTTTGTGAAGTTAAGCCAGGATTTAAGTGCCATCAAACCCGAGCAAATCACAACAGCGCCATCAATAGAAGAGGCTACCGAACTTCGAACCAACTTACTAAGAGGAGTAGAAGCGCTCGAGAATAAAAAAGGGACTATCGCTATCGAATACCAAGAAAAATTTCAACAAAAAATTGACGAGGCAAGAAATAAAATTGAATCTGCATTTGCAGCAAAAGAAAGAATACCTTTAGAATTAATGCTCCAAGAGTTAAACAACACCATTAATCCTGAACAAATAAAGCAATCCAAATCGTTTAAAGAAGCAAAAAATCATTACAATGAGCTCATGAAGAAAATTAATCAGATTGATGAAAAAGCCAATACTTTGCCAGAAAAATTGCAAGGTGAGTTAAAAAAGGAAATTGAGTCCCTCAACGAAAAAATCAGACAAGAGTTTAAGACAAAGTTAGAGGCTCGCGCCATGGTAAGTAAGATCGAAACTGCAGCGACAAAATATTTAAGTTGGTCTAACCAGAATGCCACCGGCTGGCGCCTTAGTAATTTGTCTTATGGTTCCTATGGACGGGAGCAAGCACAAAAATTGCTTGACTTGATTAAAAATGAAGATACGCCTACTGCCAATATATTAAAAGCGGCGAATGATATCGTTAACACCTCAGGCACCAACAAAAATTCATTCAGTCGTTATTTATATGATGAGCTAAAATCCCAGCAACTTGTGGGCCAGGATACACTAAAGGAAAAATTTAAAAATTATAAAACAGAATTGCAAACTGAATTGAATCAAGAAACGTTAAAAGAGGAGAGAGATACAGGAATGCGCTTCTAAGTAAATCTCTTGATTAAATCCGGATCATGGCTTTATGATTCGGATTTAAAAAGACAGCTGAACAAGAGGAAAGTAAGGAACTCATTTAGTTATTTCCCTTGACTGAAATTAGCAAGCATTTTAACAAAAAATAGTGTTTTAGGAATGGCTTTTGAATAGCACCAACCAGCACTTTAAAACAGCAATGGCGGTTTATATAACGAACGTTCCAACATTATTTTTATTGTGAATGCCTCATCTAAACATTTTGTGACATTTTCCCTCACCGAATAAAACCCATTTTTAAATAATAATTACGGATTTAATTGCCAAGGTCTTGTAGTTTATGAAAGAATCAATACATTAGCGGTTTAATTGAAAACAGTGACATCATGGTAATTGATCGAGCCGGATATCGGCTGAATGTAGGAATTATCCTTGTCAACTCACAAAACAGAGTTTTTTGGGGAAGAAGAAGCGGTCATGATGCTTGGCAATTTCCACAAGGGGGATTAGCTGCTGGTGAAACATCACTAGAAGCAATGTTTCGAGAGTTGCATGAAGAAGTAGGATTAGATAAAGAAGATGTTGAGGTCATAGGCTCTACAAAACGTTGGCTTAGATACAGGTTGCCTAAGCAATATCTACGCCATGGCAGCGAGCCCTTAGTAATTGGACAAAAACAAAAATGGTTTTTGTTAAAGCTTACAGCCAGCGAACAAAAAGTAAAGCTTGATCTCAGTGATTCTCCTGAATTTGACAGTTGGCGCTGGGTTGATTTTCATGAACCCGAAGGGCAGGTCATCTTTTTTAAACGTCAAGTGTATATCCAGGCGTTAAAAGAGCTAGAACCTTTATTAAAAATAAAGAATCGCCGTACACCTTACGGACTCAAACGAAGAAAGAGGTAGTAATAAGCAGAGATGCTCAAGGTACTTAAACGGATAGTTCAAGAAGTCACGGCAGCAAGACAGCTTTCTGAAGCGCTTGGTGTTTTAGTGCAACAAATTAATAAAGCCATTAATGCGGAGGCTGCTTCCGTTTACCTTATCGATACCAAACATGCCGAATATGTACTTATCGCTACGGAAGGTTTAAACAAGCAAGCTCAATTTCGGGTACGCATTTCATTAGATAGTGGTCTTGTTGGGCTTGTTGGACGGCGTGAAGAGCCAATTAACATTGAAGATGCCCCAGCTCATCCTGATTTTTATCATAATCCTCTATTAGGTGAAGAACATCTGAAAGCGTTCTTGGGGGTGCCGATTATCCAGCATCGAAAACTCTATGGTGTTCTGATTGTTCAGCAAGCAGAACAGCGTCATTTTGATGATACAGAAGAGTCCTTTTTAATTACCTTGGCCGCCCAGCTAGGTGGAATCATCGCTCATGCAGAAGCTACAGGAGAGCTCGCAGAGTTGACGCTACCCAAGCCCATGGGGGTGACCAAAGTCGAAGTAAGCTCAGCAGCACTTACCGGGATTGGCTCCGTACCAGGAATTGGGATAGGTAGCGCTGTAGTTGTGTACCCTCCCGCAGATATCGACGCGGTTCCACTTCATCCTGTTGAAACATTGGATGAAGAAATCAAAGCATTTTATGAGGCGCTTGAATCCACCCGAGAGGACATGCACCGCTTAAGCAAACGCATGAAAGCAGTGGTAGCAGAAGACGAGCATGCACTTTTTGACGTGTATTTGCGCATTCTCGATAAAGACAGCTTGGGAGTGGAAGTTGAGCACGTCATTCGCAAAGAAAAAATTGGGGCACAAGCAGCTTTAGCTACAGTTGTAAAAAGCATATCGCCCAATTCGAAAGCATGGAGGACTCTTACTTACGCGAGCGTGCCAGTGATTTTCGTGATTTGGGGCGTCGTGTTTTAGCTGCATTACAATGGTCGCAACAAGAAGAGATTGTTTATCCCAAACGAACTATTCTTGTCGGTGAAGAGGTCACTGCCGCCGCCCTGGCAGAAGTGCCTGAAGGTTATTTAGCTGGAGTTGTATCAGCAAAAGGTTCAAATAACTCGCATGTTGCTATTTTAGCCCGTGCATTGGGTGTGCCCACAGTCATGGGCGTGCGTGGTTTAAAATTAGAATCTATTTCTAAGCGGGCTATTGTTGTCGATGGATATTATGGACAAGTTTATATTTCGCCCTCTAAATCCGTTCTTGCCGAATTCAAACTTCTTGAACAAGAAGAACAAGCATTAAATCAAAGCTTAATCAGTTTACGAGATAAAGCCGCAGAAACTATTGATAGCTACAAAGTTTCTTTACAAGTAAATACCGGATTGGCGATGGATGCGGGTTTATCAATGAGTGTGGGAGCAGAAGGAGTTGGTTTATATCGCTCAGAAGTCCCTTTTATGAGCCGGGATCATTTTCCTTCAGAAGACGAACAAACCATTATTTACAGACAAACATTAAAAGCTTTTGCACCACGTCCAGTAACCATGCGAACGCTAGACATAGGGGGCGATAAAGTACTCCCCTACTTCCCAGTTAAAGAAGATAATCCTTATTTAGGATGGCGAGGAATTCGAGTTACTCTGGATCATCCAGATGTCTTTCTAATGCAAGTACGTGCCATGATGCGTGCCAGTGAAGAATTAAATAATTTGCGTATCATGTTGCCTATGGTTACTAATTTAAGTGAAGTTGAGGAAGCAGCCTATCTTATTGAGCAAGCATTTACCGAATTATTGGAAGAAGGATGCGTCATTGAAAAACCTAAATTAGGGGTGATGATCGAAGTACCTGCGGCTGCTTATTTAGCTCGTGAAATTGCGAAGCGAGTTGATTTTATCTCTGTAGGGAGCAATGACTTAACCCAATACTTCTTGGCTGTAGATAGAAATAATGCGCGCGTCGCAGGCCTTTATGATGCGATGCATCCAGCAATGCTGCGTGTTTTACTCAAAGTAGTAGAAGGAGGACACGCCGCGGGAGTTGAGGTGAGTATTTGTGGCGAAATGGCCAGCGATCCTTTGGCAGTCATTTTGTTAATTGCCATGGGATTTGATACCTTAAGTATGAACTCTTCTAGTTTACCAAGAGTAAAATGGGTTATTCGTAATTTTGCTATTGCGAGCGCACGCAAAATACTTGCAGAAGTCCTGGAATTTGAACATCCCGCACAAATACGCTTTCATTTGCAAAAATCTCTGGAAGAAGTGGGCTTAGGCAGTCTCATCAGAGCTGGAAAATCTTTATAAAGATCAATATGATAAAAATTATATTCTGGGAAACAAGGGGGGCCTTGGAATTCTATGCGCTCTAAACCTAGATTCTTAGCCTCCACCCAAGCTACAATGGACGCCATTTTTTATTATACGAAGCATGGCTAGAGCGTCATCCACTAAATTCTAGACAAGGCACAAGTAAAGTGAGGTGAGGAAGTGTACAAAAGTACATAACAGCCGAACGAACTTGCAACATGGTCTCGAACTTAACAAGTGGCGCTATATAAAAAAGGAACCTAAAAATATATGCTCACTTTCCCCTATATCAATCCAATTGCTTTTTCAATAGGGCCATTAGAAGTCCATTGGTATGGTTTAATGTATTTGCTTGGCTTTGTCAGTGCCTGGTTATTGGCCCATTGGCGCAGTAAGCACTATAAATTAGACTGGACATCCGAACAAATCAGCGACTTGATCTTTTATGCCGCCCTTGGAGTAATTATCGGTGGCCGTATGGGCTATATGCTTTTTTATGATTTTCCTGAACTGATACATAATCCTCTGTCTTTATTTAAAATCTGGCAAGGTGGGATGTCTTTTCATGGCGGTTTGCTCGGCGTAGTAGTCGCACTGTGGATCTTTGCTTACCGCCAAGGTAAACCTTTTTGGGAAATTGGTGATTTTATTGCACCATTAGTTCCTATAGGTTTAGGAGCAGGACGTATCGGTAACTTTATTAATGGTGAACTTTGGGGGCGAGTAACTGACATGCCTTGGGGTATGGTTTACAGCCATGTTGATAACCAACCGCGTCATCCCTCAGAACTTTATGAGTTTGGGTTAGAAGGGGTGTGCCTGTTTTTACTCGTGTGGATTTATGCAAGTAAACCTCGCCCTACGGGCCGAGTGTCTGCTGTATTTTTAATGGGTTATGCAGTATGCCGAATCATTGCAGAATTTTTCCGACAACCCGATCCTCAATTAGGCTTTATAGCCTTCGGATGGTTGACAATGGGGCAAATTTTATCTATTCCCATGCTGTTGCTGGGAGTTTGGTTATGGTGGATTAAACGATGAAAACTTATTTGAATTTGTTAGAACATATTTTAAAAAATGGAGCAAGAAAAACCGATCGAACAGGGACGGGAACCTTATCCATCTTTGGATATCAGATGCGTTTTGATTTAAGCCAGGGATTTCCTTTATTAACCACCAAGAAGCTGCATACTCGCAGTATTGTGCACGAATTACTCTGGTTTTTAAGTGGAAATACAAATATTGCCTATTTAAATGAAAATGGGGTCACTATATGGAATGAATGGGCCGATAGCAACGGAGATTTAGGCCCTATTTATGGCAAACAATGGCGAAATTGGCCAACAACTGATGGCCGGACAATCGATCAGCTTAATCAAGTTGTACAAGAGATTAAATCCAATCCTGACTCTCGTCGCCTCCTGGTCAGTGCTTGGAATGTTGGTGAATTGGATCAAATGGCGCTCATGCCCTGCCATGCCTTATTTCAATTTTATGTTGCCAATAATACTCTTTCTTGTCAGTTATATCAGCGCTCTGCGGATGTATTCTTGGGTGTGCCATTTAATATCGCCTCTTATTCTTTGCTCACCCACATGGTTGCCCAACAATGCAATTTACAAGTAGGCGATTTTATATGGACGGGGGGTGACTGTCATTTGTATTTGAATCATTTGGAGCAAGCGCGCACTCAATTAACGCGAGAGCCTTTGCCCTTAGCCACTTTAAACGTTAAGCGTAAACCTCAATCGTTGTTTGAATATACTTTTGATGATTTTGAATTTTTGAATTATCAATCTCATCCTGCGATTAAAGCACCAATTGCTGTGTAACATATTTTTTATTAATACCCCGTCTTTTAGCTGGTTTAGCCAAAAAAGTCGGGGTGTAAAACTGTACGGATATTTTTTGAATATGATTGTGTAGTGACATTTGCGAATCAAGTCACCATAGGGTAAGCATTGCATCTAAAAGAGAAAAAGGATATTTAATGAATAAAAATAAAATCGCGCAGTTGCTAATGATTTTAATGGCTTGGTTAATAATTCTAATACAGGCTCATGCGTCATTGTCTATTATACCTAATAAAAATTGCCTCAGCAAAAATCATCTTGGTGATTGTGTCGTACAAATGACAGCTGGTTCTAGTGTACCGGCTACTGTCACCATTTTTAATAACTCGAAAAGAGTAACAGCAGCGAATATTCACGCCACTTTACCTTCTGATTGGACCGATGTTTCTCAAGATGCCTCCAATTGTGTTATTTTACCTCCACAAAAGAGCTGTGTCCTTAAATTTTTGCCTGGTAACACTGCACATCCAGCCACGTCGATACCTATCGTTGGTACTAGAACAAGCACTTCTTATATTACCATGGAAGTTGTTGCTGCCGGCTATACCATAGGAGGTTCAGTTGCCGGATTAACGGCTAACGGTTTAATTATTCGAAATAATGGCAAGGAAGATTTATCGATACCGGCGAACGCGACTTCATTTCAATTTCCAACACCTATCCCAGAAGGTGGAAGTTACGAGGTCACCATCGTACAACAACCAACTGGATTAACCTGCTCCATCGAAAACGCTTCGGGCACTGATGTTATGGGAAATGTAACCAATATAAGTATTGTCTGTAGTGTCCCTATGTATACCATTGGAGGGTCAATTTCTGGTCTAACGTCTAGTGGATTAACTCTGCTCAATAATGGTACCGATACTTTATCTGTGCCGGCTAACTCGACTTCATTTCAATTTTCTACACTAATTGCAGCGGGAGGAAGCTACAGCGTGACTATCCAGCACCAACCAGCTGGACTAACATGTACCATTGATAATGCTTCGGGCACTGATGTTATGGCGAATGTGACGAACATAAGCATTGTCTGTAGCGCAACGACGTATACAATCGGAGGTTCAATTTCAGGATTAACTACGGACGGCCTGGTCCTCCAAAACAACGGTGGCGACGATTTACCCGTTTCTGCTAATGCAACCTCATTTCAATTTTCTACACCTATCGCAGAAGGCGGAAGCTATGCCGTCACCATACGACACCAACCGGCTGGATTAACCTGTACCATTGATAATGCTACAGGTTACAATGTTATGGCTAACGTGACCGATATAAGCATTGTCTGTAGTGTAACGACATATACAATCGGAGGGTCAATTTCGGGATTAACTACGGACGGCCTAGTCCTCCAAAATAATGGCGGCGACGATTTATCCGTTTCTGCTAATGCAATCTCATTTCAATTTTCTACACCTGTTGCCGAAGGTGGCGGTTACGACGTGACCGTAAAGCAACAACCCAGTGGACTCAAATGTAGTGTGAGTAATGGGTCTGGTTCAAATGTTATGGCAGATGTGACGGACATAAGCGTTACTTGCGTGGTTTTATATACCTATGTAACCAATAGTGGAGCAAACACGGTATCTCTTTGTAATATTAATCAAACTACTGGGGTATTAACATGTCCAGGAACAACCGGTAGTGGATTTAACAATCCGCGTGCCATACATATTAATCCAACCGGTAGCTTTGCTTATATAGTGAATCAAAATAATGGCTTAATTACTCTTTGCAATGTGAATCAAACCTCCGGAGTATTAAATTGTCCAGGAACAACCGGCGGTTCCTTTCAGAGCCCTATTGATATTGCGATTAATCCTGCAGGCACTATGGCCTATGTCACTAATAGTGGAAATAACACCGTTTCTCAGTGTGTTATTAATCAAACCACTGGTGAGTTAAGTTGCCCGAGTACGACAGGCAGTGGATTTAACGGGCCGGGGGTATTACAGTAAACTCCGCAGGTACTTTTGCTTATATAGTTAATGAACTGGCTAATAATATTTCTGCATGTGGCATTGATCAAAGTACGGGTAATTTTACTTCTTGTGCTGTTTATACAGGAGACTTTAATCATCCTAATCGGATCACCCTGAATCCTGGTGGAAATTTTGCATACGTGAGCAATGGTTTTGGTGACACCACCCCTAGTCAAGTTTTTCTATGTAGCGTTGAGCAAAGTACTGGAGCCTTGACTTGCCCGGGCACAACAGGAAGTGGATTTAATCAACCTTTTGGCATCACGATCAACTCCGCAAATACTATTGCCTATATAGCAAATAGCGGCAATAGTTCCGTATCTTTATGTAATATTACTCAAAGTACTGGTGCATTAAGTTGTCCTGGAACAACTGGAAGTGGATTTACTAATCCAACTGGCATTGCAATAACCGGAAATCTGTAATTACACATCGTTTCATTTTAAATGGGCTCGCTCCTTGTTGCCATGAGCCCATTTAATAAGTCAAAACGGTCAACAGGTCGCAAGAGGTTCACATCGCTTAGATGTCTTCTTGCCCGCTACACCTCTATGTTTTGCGCAGCTATTATCGTTTGAAATACATCCAATAGATCCCCTCCTTGGTAGAAGCAGGTATTAGCTTATTCCCCTATTGGCAACCGATAATGAGCTCTGCAAGCTCCGTTGGAGGCATAGTTACCAAGCTATCTATAGCGGCATTTGTACTCACATTCGCTACTAACTCCATATTGAGTTCATTACTCAGTATAACAGCCTCATTTTGGGTGGGCAGCGCCATATTTGCAGCACTTAAGCTGCTGTAAGTATTCCAGGGAATACGGCCTGGAGTAAATTTTTGATTTTTATCAAATGAGCCACTAGCAAACTTTTGTGAAGGACCGAGAAGTTCGTTGCCACTTTTTACCATTCCTTCAGTAACTTGGATGTATGTTTTTTGTGGTGCTGCAATGAGTTTGAATTGCGTGCCCTGAATCGCAAGGGCGACAACAGGTGTTTGGATGAGACCTTTCTTTTTTCCAGTAGATTTGTATTCAATTGCACCATTATTTAATTTGGCTTTTAATTTTAATGCTGCCTGTGGTGTATACGCCACAGTCTCATAATTAGAGTTTTTTTGTACCGCGACAAGAGTACCGTTTTCATATTGAATATCTATTTTGGCATTCGCTTTAGTGATGATTGATTCTCCTATATGAATAGTTGAGCCTGGAGAAAGTATTCGTTGTATGTTGCCCTTTTTAGCGATTGCTGTATTGGTGACATTTAATACTTTAGCAACAGGTTGTGCTACTGCATTGATGGAGTAAAAGAGTACACTGATAACCATTAAATTTTTCATTTGCTTTCCTAGCAATATATTAATTAAACAATAGACAACACTTATTTTTGCGTATGAACAAACACACCGTTCCAGTCTTTTGGCGGTGGTTTTTGAATGAACTCTTCAATACGACTCAAAAAAATTTGATAAAGATGCCGTTCGGGATCTCGTGCCAGTAATTTTAGAAATTGTTCTTTTGCCTTGTCCCACTCTTGTCCATAATAGCATTTTAATCCTTGCTCATATTCTTGTAACCCGGCTAAAAGCTCAGGTGAAGCATCTTGTTTATAGCCTAAAGGCTCATAAATTTTTAATGGAATATGTCGTCCCTTCACGGTAATTTGATCCACTAAACGCCATAGAAAAGGAGTCTCTTTCATTTGTGATGACTCATTAACTAAGATAGGAATTTGATAGTATTTGGTTAAATCTTGTAACCGTGATGCTAAATTTACGGTATCACCTAGGACTGTGTAGGAACGACGAAACTCTGATCCCATGTCTCCTACATCCATTAATCCCGTGGCAAGTCCCATACCTATCCTGATGTAGGGCAAGTTCACCTCTAATAATTTTTTATTAATTTCTTCTAAATTATCTTTAATCGTTAAAGCGGCTGAAATAGCATGATAACAGTGATCGTCATCAGGTAAAGGCGCCCCCCAAAAAGCCATGATCATATCGCCCACGTATTTATCGATTGTGCCTTTATGACTAAAAATAATATCCGTAATTGGCGTAAAAAACTCATTCAGTAACCGTTTAATTTCTTTAGCCTCTAAATGTTCACTTAAGGTAGTAAAATCACGGATATCTGCAAAAAAAACTGTCATCTCACGCGTTTCACCTTCCATACTGTACGTTTCTGAAAAATCCGTAAGTTTCTTTACATAAGAAGGAGGAACATATTGCCCAAATAATTGTTTTATTTTGTTTTTTTGTCGCTTTTCAAGGATGAAATCATATGAAAAATTAATAATTGCTAATAAAGTACTTAATAAAAATATTAGTGCTGGGGCAATAAAGATATTTTGATAATTAAACAATAAAAAAGAAATGCCTGAAATTACAATAATAATAAGAAAATAAAAAAGCAGCAGGATAAAAGGACTACACAAAGGAAATGCGAGCACTAAAATACCACCTAATGCACAAATCGTCAGTATGCCCGTGATGGTATTCCAATTAAATTCGACCAGGGCTGCTTGAGTCAAAATGGCTGTAATTATATTGGCATTTATTTCAGCGCCTGGAAAAGTTTGAGATAAAGGAGTTTGGTGGAGATCAGCTAAAAGTACCATAGTGGAACCAACAATCACAATGGAACCAGCAAGCTCATTGGGTGATAGTTTCTTTTGTATCACATCACTTGCTGAATAGTAATCAATAGTGCCTGGTAATCCCCAAAAGGGGATAAGTATTTGCCCTTTATGATTCGTCGGGATAAAAATATCTTTAATGGTGATCCCATCTAAAAGTTCTTTACCACGACTCACATGCGTCACTAATTTTACGTGATCCGCCGCTAGATATTGCATCGCAGCTGCAAGCGCAATGTTTGCATACAATTTATTGGCATAATTTCCTAATAAGCTTCCATGCCGAATTACACCATCAAGATCTGGAATATTGGAAACGAAACCAGCATGGGGAGAAGCCTTTAAGAATAAAGGTAAAATTCCATTATACCCCAAAAACTCAGGTACAATGTAATTCGTGGCATCAATAGGTTGCTTATTTTGATCCAGCAAAGGGCGAGGTAAAGCACCTTTTTTTACCTGCGCATCATAATGTAATAAATAACCGAGAACGGCATTGTTACTTGATAAGGAAGAAGCGAAAATTTGATCATTATCGACATAGGGTTCTATCTCACTCAGTAGGTGCAGAATTTGCTGTTGCATATCCTTTTGTGCAAAAGGTAGTTGAGCTACTTTTTCTTTTAGACTTAGGGCATAATTTTTTTCAACCTCAGAAAACACGATGTCAAAAGCAACAACCTGTACCCCAAGATTTTTTAGATTATTCAGTAGGAGAGCGATTTTATCGCGCGGCCACGGCCAACGACCTTCTTGTTGGACAGAATAATCGTCAATATCGATAATCGCTACTCTCGGGAATTGCTTTTTTTGATGTAAACTCAATTTGGATAAATAATCATAGACAAGACCATTAATACGATTTAAAAAAGCAGGTTGTTCACTTTGTAATAAAAGAATAAAAATGAGGCAGAGGCTCCCCAAACCTAATTGAATCGTTCTAGTTTTAATTGCCTTAATCAAAGCCCCCTCCCTTAATCCATGGCAATTTTTAATGAAACTATGGAGAGGTTACTATGATAAACATTAGCGCGTTGTACATATTGTTGTTCCAAACGCAAGGTCACTTTTTTCAATGCAAAATTAACGCCTCCACCAACTTGGAATCCATTTTGATTTAAATTAAATTCAGGCGCGGTACTCACTAATGTACCTGAGATAAGCGGACGGCTATTTGAAAACTGGACAACCTGAATTAGGCCTCCATTGATAAAAGGTTCTATGGTTTGGGTGATTTTGTAGCCTATCTCCGCGTTTTCTAAAAGATACGATGACTTATTGGTGAGCGGTGCTATGGTATTGGAGACTAAATTAGGGCGGAAAAAATAAGTAAATCCATTTTGTTTAATTTCGTTATGCAAAACACTAAAAGCACCGGTAATTAAAAAATTATGAAAAACAGTGTTATATAAAGTACTTAAACTTACAAACCAATTATTGCTATGATTCGTAGCTGAAGCAGTTTGTTGATTAGGCGTATTAGGCGCCATTAATGAGAGATAATTAAGCTTATTTTGTCCATAACCACCATAAAAATCGACAAATAAATGGGGCATAATCGATTTTGTTAAATGACCAAAAAGCGAATTGTTATGGATTGATTGGGTTGTTTTAATAAGCGGGGTAGGAAAAATAAGCACGTTAGACCCCAAACTCATGTCAGCCCTGTAAATAAATAAACCTCCGGTAAGCCCCTTCATTATTTGCAGGTTATTGGCCCCTAATGCATAAAAATTTGAATGGCCTTGAAAACTGTTATAATTCGCAAATTTAGCTGATTTAAATTTGAAATCGCGATAACTATAAATGCCTTGCAGGTAAAATAGAGGATTATTATTAACCCCTGTTGTTTGCTTTTCCTTATTCAATGAGGTAGAGGCAAAACTTGAAATGAGATAAAACGAACAAAATAAGCTAAGTACAATCCTTTGTTTTTTCATGGTATCCTCAAACAACAAACTAAAATCAATTATACACCGGAAGCGCAACATTTATAGTTACATCTATGTGGCCGAGAAGCAATAACGGCTTCCCACTTTTTATCCCAATTATTGCTTGTAATAGCCATTCTCATGCGAAATGAGCTCAAATTGACTTAACTTAAACACCATAATTATTTGAAGTGAGTTTCATTGTTGCCAAATAAAAATTGATGAGAAACAGGGGGCTTACAATTATTGATCCGCAATGTTTCTTTATTTTTCCTTAATCCATTTTGCCCAATCAAGAATACATTATTCAAAATTAGAGTTCTGCGATCAGCGTTTCATAAGATTGGCTTGTTAAGCTTTTTAATATGAGCTTAAGAAATTAATCGTAAAACCATGGCGGTATACGAGAAAAATTTGGAATGCCTAGAACAAATAAATCAATTTCATAATTATAAAAACCAATTGGAACATTTGAAAAATGTTAATGAAATCAAAAATAATTCAGAAAATGAAGTAAGCCATAAAACATTACACACAGTGTAGGAAGAATATTATGTCTAATAAAGAACTCATTGAAAAAGTAAGAAGTGCATTAATCAAGCTGGCTAATCTACAAAAAGCAGACCTTGAAGATACGAATGATATGACAAATTATAACGAATCCACTTCTCAAATAATAAAAATCAGGGCGCTTATCAATAGAAACTTTACCCCTGATAAAATTTTACCTATTGTAGAGAACTTGCAAAAAAATGCTTTAGCTGAACTGGAAAGCGAACTCCCGAAAATGATCGCGAAACATCAAATGGAAGAAGCCGCGAAACTATATAAAGAGATCAAAACAAACATCAACACGCTTGTATTTGAATTAACGGATCAGCAACCTTCTCCATCGATTGCAAAACCTTAATTTAAAAGTCTGTCATCCCAAATTTCTCACGATAGCAGACTTCTTAAAGAAGAGAATCATATTTCACAAGAAATAAAACAACTAGTTACATCATTCGCATCATATATTTTTCTAATTTTATCAGTAATTAACTAATTTTTTTATATCACATATAAATTCATTTGGTTGGATTAATCAAGATCTGATTGTTCTAATTGTGTTCTCTCTGGCTCGATATCGCATTTGGTGAGTAATACTGTGGCTTAAAGAAAAACGGATAAGTTTCATTTTTCCAAAAAAGAATGTCACCGATAAGGCGAGTTAATTAATTTTTAGCAAAATTTTTAAAATTTTACAGGGTGATCATCATGCCAAAATTTACTAAAGAACAAGATGCAAGATTAGAATTAGGTAAGTTACTAAATAGCCTTAAAATAAAGATAAAAGATGCAGAACAATCTTCTGAGGCACAACTAAAACTTCGTTTATGCAAAGAAATAATAACTGAATATAATGAATCTATGGAAACTTTAAGCCATATGGACGACTACAGCAAGAGAACTAAGCGTTCTAGAAAAGTAGCATTTAAAGAGATTAAAGATGAATTGAAGCACCAATTAGCAATAACTAAAGGGATCTATATAACCGAACAACTGAACCGAATATTTGATAGTAACAATTTTAGCACGCGCAAAGAACATATCAGCACAATTAAAGAAGTGATTTTGTTCACTAAAACAGCGACAAAGGATAAAAAGGATGTGTTAAAAGGACAAATACAAGAAGCTAAAAAATTATTAAAAGAACTGGAACATCAAGAGCAAGAAGAAGCTTTGGTTAAAAACACGATAATAGATCAACCAGTACTCATCCCACAAGAACTCGAAGCAATTACCCAGGAAGAAGCAAAAGTCATTTTAGAAACAGAAGTAATCACCGCTGTAATGGATAATGAAAAAGAAAAAAATCTTGCAAATGAAACAGAAGAAGCTCAAATTACCCCGATAGAAATGCATCCACCACTTTCTAACGAGACGGCAATAAGTGCGAAAGCAAATGACGTAGATATGCTGCAGGATCTTCTTAACAAGGCGAATGAAAACGACTCCCAAGTCATTGGAAGAAAATACTTTTTAGACTTCATTACTGCTCACAAAGAACAATTTAATGCTTTGATGGTTAATCTTCCGGAAGAGAAAAAAGCAACATTTATTGAAGATATGGCTCCCCTACAAAACCTAACTCAGGCTGATAGTGTGAAATCCACAGTATTAGCCACGATGAGTTGGGTTACAATGCCAATGACAGTGATGGTTAGATCAATAGCGCCGTCCATGGTCGAACGGTTCAATTCCTTGCTTCCTGAAACACAAGACAGTTATTGCAAAGCACAATTAAAGAAATTAATTTCAGAAACATTAGAGGACATGAGACGCAATGAAGCAACAGTAATGCATAAAGAATTTGACGCAACGGCACCAGTAACTCTAGATAAAGAAGAAACAAATAAGCGAGCACTGAAACCAATTACAATACAACAACAGTTTGAACCAATATCCGAGGAAGGAGTACAAAAAGCTTTAGATAAAGTGCTATTAAATGCGCAACAAGAACACCAGCAAAATTTTGTACCAATTGCCAAAGCAGCAGCACAAAAAGCTTTCGATAAAGCACTATTACAGGCACAGCAAGAACACCAGCAAAATTTCGTACCAGTTGCCAAAGAAGCAGCACAAAAAGCTTTCGATAAAGCACTATTACAGGCACAGCAAGAACACCAGCAAAATTTCGTACCAGTTGCCAAAGAAGCAGCACAAAAAGCTTTCGATAAAGCACTATTACAGGCGCAGCAAGAACATCAACAAAACTTCATACCAATTGCCAAAGAAGCAGCACAAAAAGCTTTCGATAAAGCTCTATTACAGGCGCAGCAAGAACATCAACAAAACTTCATACCAATTGCCAAAGAAGCAGCACAAAAAGCTTTCGATAAAGCTCTATTACAGGCGCAGCAAGAACATCAACAAAACTTCATACCAATTGCCAAAGAAGCAGCACAAAAAGCTTTCGATAAAGCACTAGTGAAGGCGCAGCAAGAACATCAACAAAACTTCATACTAATTGCCAAAGAAGCAGCACAAAAAGCTTTCGATAAAGCACTAGTGAAGGCGCAGCAAGAACATCAACAAAACTTCATACCAATTGCCAAAGAAGCAGCGACCAAAGCGCTAGCGAAAATGCTAATTGAACAGAAGAGCGAGTATTTAAATTTTGTAAAACAATTTAATGTGATTGTTTTGGATCTACAACAAAAACAAAAGCACAACGCAAACTACAAAAATGTGACTCAAGTCGCCTTAAATTTGTATGGCAAGTTAAAAGATGCCGCACTTTTTTTTGAACAGCCCTCTGCAGAAGGCTTTGAAGTATTTAAACAGTTTTGCAATGGCAGTTTTCATGAAGCGGCAAGAGAATTTAAACAACACCGTGATTTATGGCATACAATTCATCCCATTCTCAAAGGTATATTGGGTGTAGTCGCAGCGCTTACTGTAATCCCTGCGTTATTGGTTGCTACAACAAAAACAGGATATGTTAATACATTCTTCAAAACACCTGAAACCGCATCATCTAAAAAATTACACCAACTCAAAGAGATGCTCGAGAGCGTGGAAAATGAAGTGGAGCAAAAAATAAAAATACAGTAGTTCAAACGCGATCTGACAGCTCCAGTTTTTCAGGAGGTCCTGTCAGATCAAATTCCGCGATAACGTAATACACTCATTGAAGCATAATAAATATCTAATGAGCCCGAACTATTTTTCAATGGTGTGGTATTGCATAAAGAGTACGAAAGATATCAGGTAATGGGACTGATTTATTTTGCGTATAATCCACCCAAACAATTTTACAGCTACCATGCGCCATAAGGACTTCATTGTGATAAAGCTCATGATCCATCACCATACTGGAATTACCAAGACTATGAATTTTAGAACATAAAGTAACCCTAGCAGGGTAAACCACCGGTTTTAGAAAAGTACACGCCACATGAATCACTACGGGACCAGTGTTTTCCGTCATATTAATATTTAAGTCTCTTAACCATTCAATACGCGCTTCCTGAAAATACTCAAAATATCGTGCATTATTTACATGCCCTAGGGCATCCATGTCGCCCCATGCAATAGAGAACACTTTTTTATGTATTTCAACTTTTTGCTCATTCATTTTTGATTCCAATTTGATATTTTATTAAGATAAATCTATAGGGTCCACATCTATATTCCAGCGTATACCATTACTTAATTTATTTTTTGTAAGCTCTTCACGCAATTGGGTTAAAGCATTTTTTAGAACTTTTCTTGAAGATGATTTGATCAATAATTGCATCCGATACTGATTGGCTTTACGTGGCATAGGCGCTGGTGCAGGCCCCATAACGATCATAGCGGACGTTTTTATTTGCTCTTTAACCGCATGTAAAAATTTGGATACATTTGTTGCTGCTTTTCCCTGCGCCCGGACTACTGCCAGATAATGAAACGGTGGCATTTCGGCTTGCTGACGCATGGTTAATAAAACATCTGCAAAATGATCATAGCCCTGCTGAATCAACAAGTTAAGTAAGGGATGATCCGGCATGTGGGTTTGAATTAAAACGTGTCCTGCAGAATCTGCACGTCCTGCACGACCTGAAACCTGGGTTAGTAATTGTCCTAAATGCTCCAGAGCACGGAAATCTTGGTTGTACAGTCCGGCATCCGCATCGAGAACCACTACCAAAGACAGGCGCGGAAAATGGTGACCTTTTGCCAACATTTGCGTGCCAACAATCAGCTGAGCCTCGCCACTATGGATTTTATCTAAATGTTCGTCCATAGAATTCTTTTTACGCACTGCGTCGCGGTCGATACGCACAACTTCTACATGAGGAAAATACATGCCCAAAAATTCATGAATACGCTGGGTACCTGCTCCTACGGGAATCAACTCCGTGCCTTGGCAATTCGAGCAATGCCCAGGCTTTTTTTGCGTCAAACCACAATGATGACAAATCATCTGCCCTATTTGTTTATGGAGCGTCAAATGGCTATCGCAAGCACGACAATCAACCATCCAGCCACATTGATGGCATAACAATACTGGCGCAAAACCACGGCGATTAATAAATACCAAAACCTGATTTTTTTTTTGCAGGTGTTCTTGGATCACATGCAAGGTTGGGGTTGCTAAACCATGTTGCACTACTTGAGAGCGCAGATCTACGAGTTGGTAATGCAATGGCGTTGTCGATAACGCTTTATGAGTTAAGCGCAACAATTTATATTTTTGCTGTTTGCTATTATAGATGCTTTCAAGACTTGGTGTGGCTGAACCCAAGATGATGGGAATATTTGCCAAATTTGCCCGCATTAATGCCGTATCACGAGCCGAGTAACGCACCCCTTCCATTTGTTTTAAAGAAGGATCATGCTCTTCATCAACCACAATTAGCCCTAAAGCAGGCATTGGAGTGAAAATAGAAGCTCTAGTTCCGATGACTATCTTCGCTTTATTTTCTTTTGCCAATTGCCAAGAAATTTGTCGTTCAGATTCATTTAATCCAGAATGGATCACTGCAATAGCTTGTTGAAAACGCGCCGTAAAACGGGCTACTAATTGTGGCGTTAACCCAATTTCAGGAACCAAAACTAAAACTTGCTTCTCTTGCCCCAAAACTTCAGCAATCACCTGCAAATAAACTTCCGTCTTACCACTGCCCGTAACTCCTTGTAATAAAAAGCATTGATAATGATTTAGCTGTTCTTTAATCGTCGTGACAGCAGCCGCTTGTTCTGAATTCAGCATCAATGGCGGTAATGGTGAAATTTTTGCTGGTTGAGGAAGTAAGACTTGTTGCGATTGAGAAAGAATTTGTGCGGCGAGTAAGTGCCCCAATTGATTGGTATTAAATCCTTTTTGAGTTAAATCGCGTTGAGCAACAGGCTCGTGTTGCGTACTTAAAAATTCGATAAGTTCTAGCTGTTTATGCGCACGAGCAGAAATACGTGTTTTAGCCTCATCCAAAGGTAATGCTAATTGATAAAAATCTCCCATAGGCAATTGGCAGGCGTGGCCCAAGCGATATTTTTTGGGTAAAGCCAAAGGTAATACTTCCGATAAGGGTGATTGGTAATAACTTCCTATCCACGAACATAAAGTCAATATTTTTTCATCAATTACAGACTCTTCATCAATAATAGCGCTGATGTTTTTTAATAATACACTATCCTGCAACGAGTCATTCGCGCTGATTACAATTCCAAGCCGTGTTTGTTTGCGAAACGGAACCCAAACGCGGGCACCGATACGGGGAGAAAATTCATCGGCAATATAATCAAAATAATCTCGGTTGGTATGGGGGACACACACTTGATAAACAGTATTGACTGTCATTTGATGTGCCGATAAGGTGCTTAAATCCTTACCTAACTTCATAGGTGCGCTCCTTATCTTCTGGCATTTTTAGCTCTGCAATCACTTGCAGAAGAAATTTATTCATCCGCTCTTTGCCATTCATGGCTGGCGGATTGTCCAGGAGCAGAGAAAACCTTGACTACTACCTTCTCAATGCGATGCCTATCCAATTCATCTTTATCTTGAATTAACTCATGAACAAACCACTTTGAAAGCTCTTCGACGGTAATATTGGTTACTGGTAATAAAGTGACATCTTCCTTAAGAAAAGGAATTTTTTTATAGTTGAACGTAAAATAATAATATGCGTCATCTTCAGCATATTCTAAAAAAGGGGAAAATTGCGGCATCAAAAAAGTTTGGTTCAAATAACGACATAATTTATGGATGCGCTCTTTATAATAACGGTAATCAAAGGTCATCCCATTTTCTTCAACCCAGGTAGTCAATGCAAGATAGACTCCATACATATGACCATGCAATGGTTCTCTTTCGGTGGCAGAGAAGATTGTAGTATGACCAGCAGAAAACTTCATCGATTCTTTTTGCAGTTCTACAGTAGTAAGATATTTTTTTTCGTTCATAAACTCACTCGTTTATCATTTAGTTGAAATCCATGGAAAGCAACATCCATCTCTTTGCTCAATGCGATTACTTTAAACAACTCACCCATTTCACTGGGTTGTGTCAACTGTTTTATCGCTTGTTTTGCGCGCATCTGTTCTAATTCACTTGTCGACGAATGAATAAAGCTTAACAAACCATTGGCCAGCAAAAAAGAGGCTTGATTGGTATAACCTGCAATATGAAAACCTGCTTGTTGTCCGGCCTCTGCTACATGGGTAAAGTCTACATGTGCAGTAATATCTTGCTCTCCAAGATGCAATAAAGGATTTGAATGACTATGATGCTGATAATGACACATCAAAGTTCCCTGATTTCGATCGGGATGATAATACTCATGGCGTGGAAACCCATAATCAATCAAAAAAACAACACCTTGCTTCAGCATACGATAATTATTCAAAATCCAATCATCAATAAAGAGATTGACCTCTGAAAGATAAGGGACACCTAGCGAAGTTATTTTGTGATTTATATAGTGTTGCAAACGCTGATTTTGGCAAGGTTTGAAAATCTCAATCAATTGTTGATGTTCGTTTAGACGCACATAACTTTCCATAATCCCGTGTTCGGTGTTCATAAAACGATGCACAGGCATGGCATCAAGGACTTCATTCGCCAAAACCACGCCATTAAACGGGGTTTCTGGCCAACGATCCAGCCAAGTGACAAGATACGCTAAATGAGGAATTTTTTGCGCAATCATTTCACGTTGGCGATGACTTAAATTAGCACTGACCTCAAGGATGTAATAGGCTTTGGGCAAAGAATTATGTTCTGCAAGATGCTCTAATATAGAAACACAAAGTGCACCAGAACCCGCGCCAAACTCAAAGATTGAAGGTGAATCAAGGACATCGAACACTTGCAGGCATTGATTTGCTAAAGTCTTGCCAAACAAAGGTGTTAATTCAGGAGCAGTGATAAAATCGCCATGCTTCCCTAATTTTTGCAATCCCGAACTATAATAACCTTCACTTGGAGCATACAATGCGAGTTGCATGAATTCTACAAAAGGAATCGCTTGGCGTTGGGTCAGCTGTTCTTGTAGTGTTTGTAGTATACTCATAACGAAAATGACTAAAAAATCTAGGAAAAATACCTTGAAATTCGAAAAAACACAAGAAGCAAAGCTGGCTTTAGTTACAGGTGGGGCGCGCCGTGTTGGTGCCGCAATAGTCCAAAAGTTACATGACAGAGGATATAAAGTAATTATCCATTGTCATCAATCATTGCAAGAAGCCCAACTTCTTGCAAAAGGCCTAAATACCCAACGTACAAACAGTGTTTTTGTGGTACAAAAAGAATTACTTGATCCTCGCGCTGCTGAAGACATTATGACTGCAGTAAATGATTGGGCTGGGCGGTTGGATTTACTCGTGAACAATGCATCTCTTTTCCTACGCACCGAAATGACATCCTTTAGCTCACCTGATTGGAATGCTTTGTTCGATATTCATGTCAAAATCCCATTTTTATTAAGTCTTGCCGCCCGTCCTTTACTAGCAAAGCAATCCGGATCCATTATCAATGTGACTGACATCCATGCGGAAAATCCCCTGAAAGGATACTCTGCCTATTGCCAAAGCAAAGCGGCCTTGGAAATGCAAACAAAAAGCTTAGCGCGCGAATTCGCTCCTGAAATCAGAGTGAATGCAATTGCTCCGGGAGCGATCATCTGGCCAGAGAACTCCAATACATTAACGCCAGAAATACAAGAAAAAATTATTACAAAAATACCTTTAAAAAAGCATGGCAATCCAGAATACATTGCTCAAGCTATTTTAGCCTTAGCTGAAAATCCTTATATCACCGGACAAATTCTTAAAGTTGATGGCGGAAGAAGTATACTGAGCTAGCTGACTATACATACGAACATCTTGCTCATTAGTACTGTAATAGTAATACTCTTATTGGCTTTTTTCATACATTATTTATTTTTATCATGCCTTGATCATACTGCCTTAATATAAATCAAATACAATAGACGCCTACATAACAATTTTATAGGGTTTCAAATGAGATACTTGAAAGGTGTTACGGTATACTATTGGAGCGCGAATCATATTGCGCTTAATGTGACTCAAGGCGAACATACTTATAAGGATGGCACATTTTCTCCAAAGTATGATGAGGAAGAAAATCTACTGCATTCTGACAAATTCCGAGCTCTGACACATGATAGCGATCCGGAGTTACAATGTACCTCAAACATTGTCCCAGAAACTCTTAAAGATTTTATTAATACTTATTTTGATAATAAAAAAAGAAAACATCCCTCCCTTATTGATGATTTTTGGGAGGATTGTTCACTTTATATTCGTGAAGACCAGGTTGAATTACTGAAATCGCTTTATCAAATCATGATCGAGCACCACGCATTTGATGATGATGAAGATTTAGAGGATGGTTATGATGACGATGACATTGAGGTCTTAAGACAAGCAGGGATTGAAGCTAAAACTGGTTCAGAAAAACGCACTGAATCATTAACCCAAGCCGAAACACATGAGGCATTACATCCTCTGATAGAGAAACTACGAGAAGAGAGGACGGCTCTTGAAAAGAAATATATTATTTTAGAGTTTGTAGAACAACTAAAAGCTCAAAAAGGCCTGGGAATTGACGTTGATGGTGCTGATGAAGATACTATGTACGGCAAATTGCCTCTTAAGGAATGGGTTTTACCGTTAGGAAATTCACTTACCTTAGACGATAAAAATGACTACCTTGAGCATTTAAATTTATTCGGATTAAATGTACAAGGAATAGAAAATGGTATAAAAAAATTTGAAGATCCAAAAGATATTGTACATCGAGGAGTCAAAGAAACCTATTATAAATTTTTTAGTAGGTATCATAATTGCGCAGGATATTCCCGGTTCCTACTCGAGCAAGGTGGGATTACTGCTTTTTGCTCCACTAATGCACTGGAAAAATTTGGCGTAACCGATCCGGCTTTATACGATGCCTACATGGCTAAAGTTCAAATCACTTTATCAGAGCTCAATCAAAAAGCTCGAGATTTAATGAGAAATGCAGGAATTACCCCCAAACCCCTTGATTCAATTGATACGAACTATTTAGCTCATTTCAAAAAAGGTGAGCCAAAGTTTGATGAATTACCGAGAGAAATTCGAAGCATTATTGATGAATATAATCAAGAATTAGTTGATGTCAGTTATGAACATAAAATAAAAATTTTAGCCAATCTTGTTAATAAGCTGCACAGCAATCATATTAAACAACCCGAGATCATTGACGCTTTTCAAAAGGAAACAAGAAGAAACTATGAGATTAATTTCGATGCCCAATTCTCTCATAATCATTCATTTCAATTGAAATGCTTGGGAGCACTATCAGCAATCAGTCTTGGCGGATTAGCAGTTGGTATTCTGGCCATCGCATTTCCACCCCTGATTCCAATTACGTTGGCTGCCGCGGTGGTTATTACTGCGGTTGCCGCCACAACTCTTGTTGTTGCAATGGGATTATTCGCAAAAAAAATGCAACCCCAAAGGCCATCTACTGAACCAGGCATAGTGAACCTAAACCATCACAACAACACGGCGAGGGATGATGAATCAGATCAAGAAAATACGGATAATGCATTGCTTAATCCTATATAACATAAGCTCGGGGTAGCGATTCTTGCGATCGAGTAGAGGCATTATGCCTCCTGCAACAGGGATTTCTGCTCTGGCACCTAGGCGCCTTAAGAAAAATTGACGCCTGGGTGCAAAACGGAGATTCAAGTTGATGAAGACCTTGGCATTAATTCTGCGCTTTTATTTGTTGCAGCCAGGTTTCTAAAACAGAAATAGTTCCATAACTCTCTAATAAAGAGATCCGCTTTGAATTTAATACATCTTCATTAAGGATCATGTGATTCATTAAATCAATTTGATAGGTATATAATGAAGCCTCGGCCGCTACGTGAATTTCCAGTGCAGGTTCATTATGCCGGTAAAGTACAAGCCGATTATTGTCTTGTGTTGGCAGCCAAGGATTCGTTACTACCTGCAAATGACCTTCAGTCCCATAAACATCAAATTGCCAATACATCTCTATATCATCCGCTGTAGATACCACTGCCATTGCATTATTTTCAAATTTTAAAAGAATACTTGCTTGATTATCATTGTTACTGCCAGGATTTGTTCTACCCATTGCTTTTATCTCAATAGGTTCAGCATCAGCTAAAAATCGTATTAATGAAATGGGGTAGCATCCTAGATTACGAATACATCCACCGGCAATAGGATTGGCGATTTCAGCAATGTTTGCAGTATAAGTCGCATTATATAGTTTGACCTCTCCAATGCTTTTATTGCAAATAACTTCTTTTATTTTTTGCGTCAAAGGATGAGATCGATACATCAATGCTTCCATGCAAATGACCCGAGATTCTTCAGTAATTGCAATCACTTCTTGTAGCTCATGTACATTCATGACTAAAGGTTTTTCACAAAGAATATGCTTCCCTGCTAAAGCGGCACGAATGATCCATTCTTGATGTAAATGGTTCGGCAATCCAATATAAACTACATCAATTTCAGGGTTATCCAGTATTGCTTGATAATTATCATAATAATGAGGCACCGCAAATTTTTCTGCAAATGATTGTGCAGTTAATTTTGACCGGCTCCCTATGGCCTCCAATTGACCCGCAGAAGACTCTTCGATAGCGCGTGCCATAACTTCGGAGATATAACTTGTCCCAATAATTCCCCACCGAATACTATCTCTTCCCATACTAAGTCTCCCTTTCAGTCAATTGCCTCTGTTGCAGTAACATGAAAAAATGCGCTATCTTTTCTAAAGAATCCAACTGATAAAAACGATTCAACAAGGAGATATCCAACACTTTTCCAAAATAGTAACGTATCAAAGATTTACTTTGTAAAACAGCTTTATACTCATCTTCTAATGCAGCAAGGCCTTGTAAGTGCCTTATAAAGAGATTAATTTTTTCAGAGAAGCTGACGGCTATATTTTTTTGCGCCAATAACTCTTGATAAAGCCAGGGTTTACCGCTTCCTGCACGCGATATCATATAAGCATCGCAACCACTTAGTGCCACAGCTTTTTGCAAACTATCAAGATCATGAATATCGCCATTAGCAATAACTGGAATCGCTAAACGTTGTTTGATGCATGCAATTTGATGTAAATCTGGAGTTACTTCATAATCATCAATCCAACGACGGCCATGGACAATCAATGCATCGGCCCCTGCCTCTTCAATTTTTTTTGCCAAAATAAAATCCTGCTCATTTCCCTGGATGCGAATTTTAACGGTTAAAGGTATCGTCAGTGCCGCGCGCACTTCATTAATAATTTTCACCAATTGGTCTGGGGTTTCAAGTAATGCGCTTCCAGCACCTTTTTTACGGATTTTAGGCTTGGGACAACCACAATTTATGTCAATAATATCAGCACCATAGCGTTGTAGTTTTTGTGCTGCTTGCGCCAAAAGATGGGGTTCTCTACCTGCAATCTGATAAGAGAGAATCTGTTCTTCTGGAGCTCGATAAATATAGCGAGAATTTTTTGAGTGTTTGTAAAGAATATCCATTGCAGAACTCATTTCAGTCACACAGTATGCTGGTGAACGATAATCATCAAATAATGTTCTAAATGGGGCACAACTATAGCCTGCTAAAGGACCTTGGATAAGTCGATGAGGGAGTGTTAAAGATCCAATTTTCAAAGAACTGTTAATAAAAGCGTGCATCGATTTAATTCATGGATATAATGAGTGCGAATTTTAACATACTTGAAAAAAAATCGAATTAAATAGGATAAATCCTTCATGGACAAACGTTATTTATCTCCTTTAGAAATACTCAATATTGCCACACAACATGCCTATGCCGCAGATTATTTGCTTCAGCAACTCACGCATGGCACGGTGAGGGACGCAGATTCTCTAACTCTATTAACACCAGTCACTTCATTGATGTATCAAGCCTTTCAACTTACATTAAAAGCTTATTGCTTGCATGAGCATCGTCCAATCAAGGAATATAAGAAGCTCATGGAACTGGTAGAATTAAACAGTCATTTGGGATTCTCGCACCAAGAAATCCTTTTATTAAAAACATTGACCAAACAGCAGGCTTTTCACAAAGGCACTGATTTTGATCTGTGGGAAAACCAGCAACAACTTCATGTCTTTTGTGAAGAAATACTTTCCCTTTATCAGCGCTTACAAATGATGATGCCTTTGGAACTTCACCCTGATTACCAACGATAGTTTTTTTAAAAACACTGCCTCTTCCAGCTGTAACCGCTACCTTTGCCGATGCCATGGAGTGTCTAAAAACAGAGTTAGATTGGTTTATAGCGAAGCATTTGTATTTTTTATCAATTTTTCAAAAAGTTAATAACAAATCCCCTTCGAGGTCGGTCAACTAATGATCAACTGGTGTCTGTGGGACTTGGCAGCAGATGCAATTCACGTTAGGATAAGTTCTTTATTTTAGAACCTGTTGACAATTCATTCTAAGTTGTCTACTTCTCGAACTTTATGTGCGAAATTCAGGCTATATTGAATCGATAAGTATCATGTTACTTGAATATCATCAGCGCTGACCCCACATGTAAAGAAAGAACGACACGTAAACTTAGGAGGCATATGTCAATAGCCTCTAATCTCAGTATTGAATTTATTCATATTTAAGGTAGAAAACTATGGAGCAAGTAGAAGACAATAAAACTGAAAATTCGGTGCAACATCAAATATTACAGTTAAGTCATCGCTTAAACTCGCAAATTTTAGGCCAGAAAGGATTAATTTCACGGCTGCTCATCGCCTTACTTGCTGATGGCCATTTATTGGTTGAAGGAGCACCAGGCTTAGCAAAAACACGTGCTGTTAAAGAGTTATCGGATGGAGTTGAAGGCAATTTTCACCGCATCCAATTTACACCCGATTTATTGCCTGGGGATTTAACAGGAACAGATGTATACCACCCACAAAATGGCTCTTTTGTTTTTCAACCAGGCCCAATATTCCATCATCTGCTTTTAGCAGATGAAATTAATCGAGCCCCTGCTAAAGTACAATCTGCGTTACTCGAAGCCATGGCAGAAAGACAAGTTACTATAGGAGGCAAGACTTATCCGTTGCCGGAATTATTTTTGGTCATGGCAACTCAGAATCCTATTGAACAGGAAGGAACGTATCCTTTGCCCGAAGCACAGTTGGATCGATTTTTAATGTATGTAAAAATTAGTTATCCTGATGCGCAAGTAGAGCATGATATTTTAGCGCTATCTCGCAAAGAAGCATTGGGTCTAGCGATGGCCAACAAGCCAGTTGCAACTGAAAAATTACCCCAGAAAATATTATTTGAAGCGCGTAAGCAAGTACTGAATGTTCATACTAGCGAAGCATTGGAAAACTATCTGGTACAATTAGTGGTCGCTACCCGAAATCCTGGCGTTTATAGCGAAGAATTAGCAAGATGGGTACGTTTTGGTGCCAGTCCTCGTGCTACCATTGCTTTAGATCGTTGTTCAAAAGCTCATGCTTGGCTTTCAGGAAGGGATTACGTAACTCCAGATGACATTCATGTGATTGCTCATGATGTCTTACGACATAGAATTTTATTAAGTTTTGAAGCTGAGGCAGAGGGAATTAATAGTGATGACTTTATTGACTCCTTGTTACGCTTAGTTGCTGTTCCTTAGACTTGCTCTTCAAGTTGTTCATGCTTGCTTTTTCACAATATAGACTCCCCGCGGAAAAGTCGCAGGAAGCTGGTATTGTAGGAAGTCAAGAAATAACTTGAGGATCAAGTTAAAGAATCTAATAGGCTAAGTATTATGAAGTACTAGAGGTTTTTATGGCAAATGGTGTTGTTGCAGAACTCAATGAACTGATTGAATTAAGACGTTATGTACAATCTGTTCGTTATCATCCAGAAGGTAAAGCGATACGCTCGGGCAATCATTTATCCAGATTACGTGGCCGCGGGATGGATTTTGCTGAAGTAAGAAATTATCAAGCGGGTGATGAAATTCGTCACATGGAATGGCGCGTCACTGCACGTACGGGTAGACCCCATGTCAAAGTGTATCAAGAAGAAAAAGAGCGTCCTGTAGTCATCCTTACTGATTTTAATCCTTCAATGATTTTTGGTACTCGCATCGCATTTAAATCCGTCATCGCCGCGCGATTAACTGCCCTTCTTGCCTGGACGGTAATTAAGGAAGGAGATAGAGTGGGCGGCTTATTTTTTTCAGCCACCGAGCATAGTGAGTTTACACCTCGTAGCCGCGATGTAGGAGTTCTTCCTATTCTCGCCTCGTTAAGTCATTATACGGCGCAAACCGAAGAACAACGCGAAGCTCAGCCAAGACAACTCAGTGATGTATTAATTCGCTTGCATCGTGTGATTAGACCAGGAAGTATTTTGGTTATAATCAGCGACTTTTATTCTCTGGATAATGAAAGTGAACGGCATTTAAATAGGTTGCGTTCGCACAATGACATTCTGGCATATCATATTTGCGACAAAATAGAGCTTGCGCCACCAAAACCACAGCAATATGCGATTACCAATGGAAAACAAGAAATAATTCTTGATACCAGTCTGCAATCAGTAAACATTGCTTATGAACATTACTGCCAGCAGCGCATCACCCAACTACAAGAACAATTACGTCGCTTACATATTCAGTATGTTCAAGTAACTGCGGATCTCGATTTAGCTCCGTTAGTACGTCAAACTTTTCCGAGGAGGTCATCCCATGGCTAACACTGACCCCTTGGCGCAATTAAAAGATATACATCTTCCCACACCTGTAGGCTGGTGGCCTCTAGCCCCAGGCTGGTATATTGTTATTGCACTTATTGTATTAATATTCATCTTTATTTTATATTGTATTTACAAGAACCATCGTCATGCAAAAGCAAAAAATTACGCTTTAATTTTATTAATGAATTATCAAAAAGAATTCGAAAACGAACGCAATGCAGCCCTGACAAGTGCCCGTATTTCGGAATTATTACGCCGAGTCGCCTTGGCCTATTATCCAAGAAAAGAGGTTGCCAGTTTACATGGCGAAGACTGGCTGCGATTTTTAAATGAAACAGGTAAAGGGATAGATTTTAACTTGGTAAAAGAGATGCTTTTAGATGCCCCTTTTAAAACAGCTCAAACCATGGATCTCACCCCCTTATTCAACACTGCACGACTTTGGATTAAACAACGGAGAGTGCCATGTTCGAATTAGCTAATCCTTTGATTTTATTATTTTTTCCTTTGCCTTTAATTATCTGGTTTTTAATGCCAAGGGTAAAAGTGAAATTACCTACTGCATTAAGAGTGCCTTTTTTTGCAGCTATGATCGATATAGCAGATCAGGAAAAGCGATCTATTTCTGGGCAGCACTCACTGTTAATACCGGCCTTAGTATGGTTATTGCTTGTATTTGCGTTAGCTGGGCCACGTTGGATTGGCGCCCCTAAGCCCATTTCTCGTGAAGGATATAACATCATGATGGCCTTGGATTTATCAGGGAGCATGGAAATTCCAGACATGATTTTGCATGGAAGACCTACAAGCCGTTTGAATATAGTAAAAAGCGCCGCAGAGCAATTCGTGCGTGATCGCTCTGGTGATAAAATTGGTTTGATTCTTTTTGGTACCCGAGCTTACTTACAAACACCTCTAACCTACGACCGACATTCAATACTTTTACGCCTTGAAGATGCCACAGCAGGACTTGCCGGCAAAACGACTTCAATAGGCGATGCGGTTGGCCTTGCTGTCAAACGTTTAGATAGTGCTCCTCAAAAAGGACGTGTTATTATTCTATTAACTGATGGAGCGAATAATTCAGGCGTACTTGCTCCACTAAAGGCCGCTGAATTAGCAAAAGAGGAAGGAATTAAAATTTATACCATTGGTTTAGGTTCTGAAGCTGATCCCAGAGCCCTCGCCGGTGATTTTCTTATGCAGAACCCAGCAGCAGATTTAGATGAGGAAACCTTGAAAAAAATGTCTGATATGACGGGAGGACGCTATTTTCGTGCAACAGATACTGAATCACTCCATTCAATCTACAAAACGATTAATCAACTAGAAACAATAAACCAAGAGCAGGCTACTGTACGTCCACAAAAAGAATATTATCCCTGGTTTGTTGGTTTCGCATTACTTCTTTGCTTCTATTGGCTGTTTGAAAAAACCGATCTGGTTTTAAGATTAAACTTTTCAGCAGGAAGAAAGGAGGCACTAAAACCATGATTGCGACTTTTCATTTTTTAAGACCGTGGTGGCTTTTGATGATCATGCCTTTATTAGGATTGACCTTGATTTTATGGCGACAAAAACCCATGTTACATGCGTGGTCTGAGGTGTGTGATCCGCATTTGCTCAATCACCTACTGCAAAAGAAAGAACAAGGACAACGAAGGGGGTCTTTGTTGTGCTTAATAATTTGCCTTTTATTTATGATTTTAAGTATTGCAGGACCTGCATGGTATAAATTGCCTGTGGCGACCTATAAGCCAACACAGCCCAGAGTTGTGGTTTTGGACATGTCTGAAAATATGATGGCAAATGATTTAACACCCAATCGCTTAAGTCGCGCTAAGTTTAAATTGCACGACTTATTTGCTCATAAAGAGGTAGGTCAATTTGGCTTAATAGTTTTTACTAGCGAACCTTTTGTCGTCTCCCCTCTTACTGATGATGGACAAACCATTTCATCATTACTTGCGTCTTTAACCCCGGATATCATGCCAGTGACAGGTCAAAATTTAGATAGCGCATTAAACGAGGCCAGCGCTTTAATCAAACAAGCAGGTTATAATCAGGGACAAATCCTAGTCATGACTGCGGACTCCCCTTCAAGTGAATCAATTGCGCTTGCAAAAAAACTAGCAGAGTCAGGCATTTCTTCCTCAATCATGCCAGTCAAAGCAGATAAAAATTTAAATCCATTATTTCAGCAATTTGCCCATGCAGGGGAAGGACAATTAATAAAATATACCTCCGATTCAAGTGATTTGGATCAGTGGCTCAAATCAGGAAATACCAACAAATTTACTCTTAGTGAAGACCAAGATATCCCACTTTGGCGCGACGAAGGGCGATGGTTTTTAATCCCTGCGTTGCTGTTACTCTTACCCGTGTTTCGACGCGGTTGGATGCAGAGGGTAACCGTATGAAGCGCTGTCTCATTTTTTTATTATTTTTATTCTATTCCTTCTCTGTTCATGCCTTTAATTGGCTCGATTTATGGATTACTCCAGACCAACAGGGGCAAGATTTAATGGCGAAAAGTCAATTTAAAAAAGCCAAAGAGACCTTTACACGAAATGATTGGGCAGCAACCGCTGCATATCGGGCTGGAGACTATCCAAAGGCAGCAGAATTATATAAAAATCTAGGAAATGAGCAGGGATATTATAACGAAGGAAATGCTTTAGCACATATGGGAAAGTACGAAGAAGCCCTGAAAGCTTACAATAAAGCATTAGCAATTAATTCATCAAACCAAGACGCACTTTACAATCGTAAATTGGTTGAAGATCTTTTAAAGAAAGATAAAGAAAATAATCAAAACCAACAAAACAAAGATCAACAAAACAAAGATCAACAAAACAAAGATCAGCAAAACAAAGATCAACAGAACAAAGATCAACAGAACAAAGATCAACAGAACAAAGATCAACAGAACAAAGATCAACAGAACAAAGATCAACAAAACAAAGATCAGCAAAACAAAGATCAGCAAAACAAAGATCAACAGAACAAAGATCAACAGAACAAAGATCAACAGAACAAAGATCAGCAAAACAAAGATCAACAGAACAAAGATCAACAGAACAAAGATCAACAGAACAAAGATCAACAGAACAAAGATCAACAGAACAAAGATCAACAAAACAAAGATCAGCAAAACAAAGATCAGCAAAACAAAGATCAACAGAACAAAGATCAACAGAACAAAGATCAACAGAACAAAGATCAGCAAAACAAAGAACAACAAAACAAAAAAATAAAACCGCTCAAAGCAGTGAAGCTCAAACTGAAGCTGAGCGAGAAAAACAACAAGCCAAAGAACAATGGTTACGTTTGATTCCGGATGATCCTGCTGGATTAATGCGAGAAAAATTCTTACGTGATCATTTACGAAGAGAACGTGGATGGTATCAATGAAAAAATTATTACTAATTGGATTCTTTTGTTTCTTTAATTTAGTGGCTCATGCAGAAATACAAGTGCAAGTTGACCCATCTCAAGTCAGCATTGATGAGTCATTTAAATTGATTTTAACTCAAGATAATTTACAAAATGGAGGTGTCCCTGATCTAACTCCCTTACAAAATGAATTTGTAATTCTAGGCACCGAACGCCGAATGAATTATTCGATTATCAATGGACAAACTCAATCCTTGAGTGAATGGACCATCACCCTAAAGGCACAAAAAGAAGGAAAATTAACAATTCCGGCTATTAAGATAGGCAGAGAGTATACCGCGCCTTCAACCATTAATGTAAGCGCTGCGAGTGTATCCACACCACAAAGCACAGCTACTGATTCCAGCCAACAACAAAGTATTTATTTGACTACTTCAGCCAATCAAAAAAGCCCTATGTGAACCAGCAAATTATTTATAAAGTAACTTTATATAACTCAAAACATCTGTTAGATGCTGATTATCAAGGTCCCCAAGTTGAAAACGCTTTACTCATTCCCTTAGGACAAGAAAAACGTTATCAAACCCAAAAGAATAATATTAATTATCTTGTTGAAGAGCAAAACTACGCCATTTTCCCCCAAAAAAGTGGCCCTTTAAAGATAAAATCCCCCATATTTACCGCGTTAATTTATGATTTTAATCCAGAACGTGTTAAGGCAGAGGACAAAACGATTAGTTTAGAAGTACAGCCAATTCCTAAGGAGTTTTCTGGTAAGACCTGGCTTCCCGCTAAAGAAGTTAAATTCACTGAGCACTACGAAAACCCAGAATCAACAATCGCCCAAGGTAACACACTTGTTCGTACGGTGACTTTAGAAGGCAATGGAGTCCCAGCCCAACTTTTACCAACACTCACTTTTTCGGAAATTGATGGCGTTAATATTTACCCTGAAAAAGGCAAAGATAAAAATCAAGTTATTCAGGGCGAGTTAATTGGTCGTACGGAAATGAAGATTACTTATTTGTTTAACAAATCAGGAAAAATTACTATTCCTGAATTAAAACTCCCTTGGTTTAATACCGAAACAGGCAAAGAAGAATTTGCTATTTTACCCTCAAGGGTTATCGATGTTACAGCCTCAGCCACTATGCCCGTATCAAGTTCAAATCAACCTGCCCCGGCAAATAATCAAAATGAGCTACAACCAACAACCCAAATAAATGAATCCAACGCCAAAAATCAGTTTAATTGGGCCTGGATAGTTGCAGCATTCTTTGCTTTTGCCTGGTTAGTCACTTTGATTTTATGGGGACGGCAGAAACATCATAAATCCTCTGAAAAAGATCAGTACAAAAAAACTCTTAACGAACTCCACAAATCATGCATGCAGGCAAATCCTCAACAAGCACGTGATGCATTACTCAAATGGGCTAGATTACATTGGCCAGATGCAACTATACTTAACCTCGCTGATTTAACACGACGAAGCACTCATGCTGCTTTTAAAAAACAAGTGCAGATTCTTTCACAAATTTTATACAAAAGTCATGAAAAAATTTTGTGGCGTGGTGATGAGCTATGGGACAGTATTCAGCACATGAAAAAAAATAATACGCATAAAAAAGAAAGCAAAACCGATTTACCCCCCATCAATCCCTCTTAAATATCTTCGGAGGAATATTACTCAAGATTGTAGAGATTGCTTACCTCTTTAAAAAAGAATCAGCTGCTCTCCATTCTCATGGGTATTTTGGTCCACTATATCTTTGTCCGGCATGACCGTTATTGTATCCGCAATCAACGACGGAGTGCTTTTTTGGACTAAATTTTGTGACAAAGTAATGTGTCCCGGTAAATCATTGTCTGATAATCCTTTGTGTTTTTTTGCTAATTCACCTCCTGCTTTTTTAAAAGCAGGATTTTTAAGCATAGATAAAATATCTGAATGGACGACAGTATTTTTTTCGCTTGAATCATTTTTTAATTCTTGCGCGGTTTGCTGCTCATTATCAGGAGCGGGCCTTTTTGCAACCGCATTAATGATCTTATCTACCAACAACTTCATCAAAGGAACCGTTACACGCGCAACAAAATAAGCCACGCCTAAAGAGGCTGTAGCAGCAAGTATTCCAACTCCCACAGGAGGAATAATCAAACTGGTTACAATACCAACTAATGCAAGAGCAGCAAAGCCAACACCTACGGTTTTATCTAAAGCAGCTGCCGTGCCCAATTTTTCTAATTTTTGCTTACAATATTCTCGTGTATCGTATAGCCCTTGAAGTTCGTTTAACTGTGTAGTGATTTGCGATTTTAACGAGTCTAAATCTTTATCTTTTACCGCCTCTGCAACATTTTCTAACTTCTTTAATTCAAAAATTAGCGTGTTTATTTTCTTTGTTTTCTCAGTAATGTCCTTTTCCACCTGTGCTAATTTATCTTGAGTTTCCAGGCGCTTATAATAAAGGTTAGCTAAAGTAACTACACTTTGACCTAATGCAGCAACTCCAGCAACTAAAGCGATAATAGGCGCTGCGGGCGGAAACGCTACTGCAGTAATAGCGAGTCCTAAAATAACGGATGAATATAAAAGTTTGGCATTACGCGAAAAAGTGAAAGGGACTTCTTGCTTGGCTATAAGAGCCCCCACATAGATAGCTGGAATCCTAAAGAAATCAATAACCGCCGTTCCTAATTTAATATACTGAAACGCACTTGCTGCTGTTTGAGTAGCATTATTGACAAGTCCTTGTATTTCTATCATACGTGTAATTGCATTCCCAGCACCGCTTGCAGATGCTATAAATTTATTAAAAAAGGGGATCAATTTCAGTATCGATAAAGCAATAGATTTTTGTGAAGCAACGCCCTTCATTGATGCTAATTTTTTTTCGAACCCTACAGCATCTTCATTTAATTGGGGCTGTTCCATCGTTTCAATTTCAGTTTTGTTAAGAGACATTGGCTTATCCCTCTAATTGCTTATTCATTACACAGTATAACAATCAAAGATTATCTAAGTATTACCTAGAGATTAAATACATTTCATACCCTATGAAAAATATTCATTGGTGATGCCAAATCGATCGCATGGAAATAAAGTATTTCGTCTCTCTTTATCGCACTTAATTTGGCTTGCACATAACCTCTAAAATTCATTTTTTGTTTTAAAGCACGTTGAGTTACATCCCTTATCATTCCAGGTGCAACGGGAGACGATTGAGGTAGCAACCAAATTTATTAAGAAGGGGCATTCTAGATATTGGGACAATTGGCAAAAAAGTGTATAATTCCTTTTTTTGTTACACAAATATTGATCAGAAATGAATCTTGAAAAATTATATGACGTTATTATAGTCGGTGGTGGACATGCGGGCACAGAAGCGGCTCTTGCTGCAGCACGTATGGGGATGCAAACATTATTACTGACTCACAACATGGATTTACTCGGTCAAATGTCGTGTAATCCGGCAATAGGTGGAATCGGTAAAGGCCATTTAGTAAAAGAAATTGATGCCTTAGACGGTGCGATGGCAAAAGCCGCTGATAAAGCAGGAATTCAATTTCGTATCCTTAATGCGTCTAAAGGGCCAGCTGTGCGTGCAACGCGCGCGCAAGCAGATAGGGTATTATACAGACAGGCAATTAGAGAACAATTACAAACGCAAGAAAATTTGACCCTTTTCCAACAGGCGGTCGATGATTTATTGATCGAAGGAGAACGAGTAGCGGGCGTTATTACCCAAATGGGGTTTACTTTGCGAGCTCGTGCCGTTGTGTTAACTGTGGGCACTTTTTTGGGAGGGAAAATTCATGTAGGCATGAATCAATATGCTGGCGGACGTGCAGGAGATCCCCCTTCCGTCGCATTAGCAAAAAGCCTGCGTGATCTTGATTTGCCAGTTGGTCGTTTAAAAACAGGAACACCACCACGAATTGATCGTCGCTCATTAGATTACAGTCAAATGATTGTACAACCTGGTGACACTCCCATTCCTGTCTTTTCATATTTGGGGCATGTTAGTGATCACCCCCAACAGATTCCTTGTCATATCACGCATACAACTGAAGCCACTCATGAGATTATTCGTAACAATCTCCATAAATCGCCCATGTATGCAGGAGTTATTGAAGGTGTTGGTCCTCGCTATTGTCCCTCTATTGAAGATAAAATCGTTCGTTTTGCAGACAAATCATCTCACCAAATTTTTGTTGAACCTGAAGGATTGACTACTGAAGAAATCTATCCAAATGGTATTTCTACAAGTCTTCCCTTTGAAGTACAAGTCCAATTTGTGCGGACAATTAAAGGGTTTGAAAAGGCACACATCACGCGGCCAGGCTATGCGATTGAATATGATTATTTTGATCCTCGAGGGCTTACCTCATTTTTGCAAACCAAACCAATTCCAAACTTATTTTTTGCAGGTCAAATTAATGGGACTACGGGATATGAAGAAGCTGCAGCACAAGGAATTATCGCAGGCATGAATGCTGCGTTATATGTTCAAGACAAAGACCTCTGGTGTCCACGGCGTGATGAAGCTTATATAGGTGTACTTATTGATGATTTAATTACACGTGGGACTCAAGAACCCTATAGAATGTTTACATCCCGAGCTGAATATCGTTTACTTTTACGTGAAGATAATGCCGATTTGCGTTTGACTGCAAAAGGAAGACAATTAGGTGTAGTAGGAGACACACGCTGGCAGCATTTTTCGACGAAACGTGACGCAATAGAATCCACGCAGTCACTATTACACAATACTTGGGTGCGAGTGAGTCATAATGAACTGCTTTCTGATGTTCTAGTTAATCCGATGCAACATGACACGAGAGCCGTAGAATTTTTGAAGCGTCCAGAAATTAATTACCAGCATTTATTAAAGCTTCATGATTTAAATCTGCCTGAATTAGCATCTGAAGTCAGTGAGCAAATAGAGATTCAAAACAAATATGTGGGTTATATTGAAAGGCAACAGCAAGATATAGAAAAAATGCGTAAACAAGAGAATACCGTATTGCCTGAATGGATTAACTATAGTGAAGTAACCGGATTGTCCAATGAAGTCATCCAAAAACTCACAAAAATTCGACCAACTAATTTAGCACAAGCATCGCGTATCTCTGGAGTGACTCCTGCAGCACTCTCATTGCTCTTAGTTCATTTAAAAAAACAGCGAATTGATGCATGAAGGATGAAACACAAATTAAGCTACTGCTTGAACAAGGTTTACAGTCATTTGATTTAAAAGCCATAAGTGCTTCATTAGCAGATTACTTATTCTTATTGAACAAGTGGAATTCAACTTACAATCTCACTGCAATTCGTGATGTTGAGGCTATGGTTGGTAAACACATACTTGATAGCTTAGCGATTTTGCCTTGGCTTAAAGGCAATCGAATTATCGACGTAGGTACTGGCGCAGGTTTACCAGGGATTCCACTTGCGATAGCTCAGCCGGAAATAAACTTTGTATTACTCGACTCTAATGGGAAAAAAACGCGCTTCCTCAATGAGGTAAAGCGGCAACTCAATTTAAAAAATCTTGAGATAGTACAAAATAGGGTCGAGAACTACCACCCGACAGAAGGTTTTGATACAGTATTAAGCCGAGCGTTTAGTAGTCTTGGACAGATGATTCAGTGGACGCACCACCTGATTGCTGATGAAGGAATCTGGTTGGCAATGAAAGGGCGTTCCCCTGATATAGAATTGAATGACATAAAACAAAACTGCACAGTAAAATCATATTCTGTTGCAGGTGTTGACGGTGAACGCTGTTGCGTCATTATTGAAAACACAACTAAGGAATAAATCATGGCAAAAGTCATAGCCATTGCCAATCAAAAAGGTGGTGTAGGCAAAACTACTACCGCCATTAATTTAGCTGCTTCTTTAGCAGCAAATCGACAACAAGTTTTATTAATTGACTTAGATCCTCAGGGAAATACAACGATGGGGAGCGGTGTTGATAAAAATCAACTGGTACATACAACCAACGATGTGTTACTGCATGATTGTCTGGCGGGTCAAGCATGCCTAACCACCAGTGGCGGTTATGACTTGATACCTGGGAATGGTGATTTAACTGTTGCTGAAGTCAGTCTCATGGAACAAAATCATCGGGAAACTTTTTTGTACAAAGCATTGCAGCCTATTCAAAGTAATTATGATTTCATTCTAATTGATTGCCCACCGGCATTGAATACTTTAACTATTAATGCTTTTGTTGCTGCAGACTCGGTTCTCATTCCCATGCAATGCGAATATTATGCCTTAGAAGGTTTGGCTGCCCTACTTTCAACCATTGAGCAAGTTAAAGCATCGGTAAATCCTCGTTTGCAGCTTGAGGGGGTGCTCCGAACTATGTACGATACGCGTAACCGTCTTTGTTCTGAAGTATCAAAACAATTAATGGAGCATTTTCCCACTAAAGTGTATAGGACTGTAGTCCCTCGTAATGTGCGATTAGCTGAAGCACCAAGCCATGGGCTACCCGCATTGCATTACGATAAAACATCGCCTGGCGCAGCAGCCTATATGGTACTTGCCTCTGAACTTATTAATAAACAAACTGTTGCAGGATGAGGGGTAATTTATGACAGTAAAACGTAGTAGTTTAGGACGTAATTTATCCGCTTTGCTAAGCCAATCAAGCAATGTTCTTGTCAATGAAAAGCCCCAGGCTGAACGTCTCATGCTTGCAGTAGATTGTTTGCAACCAGGAAAATACCAGCCTCGTGGCGAAATGGAAGAAACACCATTACAAGAACTTGCCCAATCCATCAAAAAGCAAGGTTTGTTGCAACCCTTATTAGTTCGCGAATTAAGTGATGGTCGTTATGAAATTATTGCGGGTGAGCGTCGCTGGCGAGCAAGCCAAATGGCAGGCCTTGCTGAAATTCCTGTGATCTTAAAACAGGTAGATGATGAAACTGCCATGGCAATGGCATTGGTTGAGAACTTGCAACGTGAAGATTTAAATGCAATGGATCAAGCACGTGCGATGCAACGCTTGATCAATGAGTTCTCATTAACTCATCAACAAGTTGCTGAGCTCTTGTGCAAATCAAGAACTGCAGTGAGTAATTACATACGCTTACTGGCCCTGTCCAATCCTGTAAAAAAACTTTTAGAACATGGCGATATTGATATGGGACATGCCCGTGCGTTATTGATCTTGGAAGAAGAACAACAAAATCAAGTCGCCCAACTTATTGTCGCTAAAAATTTATCCGTTCGCGAAACAGAAAAATTAGTTGAGCGTATTAAAGCAGGGAAAAATGATCATGATAGTCATCACTCTAATGATATAAACCCTTCTCTTTTATATCATGACCAACTAAAAAATCTATCCAGACATTTGCAAGCAGCAATTAAGTTAAAACCAGGCAAAGCTGGCAAAGGATCTTTAGTCATTCACTATGACAATCAACATAATTTGCAAACAATTATTGAGCAGTTAATTAAAGGAGTATATTAATTGCATCCCCCAGCATGAACCTCATACGAAGAGTGTATTATAGTTACATTAAGTTTAATAAATACTTAAGTTTATATGAAAGAATAGAATGTGACCTGTCACTAAAATCTGTTCATCCCAAATTCTATAGTTTTTTTATCACTTAAATGTTTATTATCGATTAATTTCAACCTTTTATTTTCATCAGTAATGACAGGGGGCTGTTTACTCCATAATGCACTTGTTAAAGTTGATACGGTCCCATAACTTCCCGCTGTATAGGTTATTTTAGATTTTGTTAAAGCAATTTTTAGGGCTTCGATTGAGCGTGATCCTGTACCATATCCTATGTCTTCGGTAAATTTTTTAAAGAGTTCATTAAATAATTCATGTGGGTTTTTGTTCTTTATATTTTCCGTGTTGAATATAATCTGAGGTTCTTTTAAACCATTTTTTTCTACTATCTCTATTTGAAAATAATCTTTAAAAGCTTCGAGCTTAGTTTGAAGTTCTTCTATTGTCCCTCCACCTTTTAGGTAACCTTTATACCCACAATACTCGTCTACAAATATGCTCATAATTTTTTGAACACGCTGTAAGTTCATCTTCTTCTGTAAATCTTGCCATTTATCTTCTTCCTGATTTGGTTCTATAATCTGATTATTCGTGTTTTCGGATTCACGAGGTAGATCTTTTTCACTTGTCTTCTGAACTTGGTAGGACTCAATGAGCTCTCTAAGTTCAAGGTTCATGAATTTTGAGAAAATAGAACCTTCTTCTGACTTATAAAAACAACACTGTTCTGTATTTGATATTTTTAATGTTTTTATTAACTGTTTAATGATAGATTGCTCAGCATCTATATCGATTTTCTGCGGTTTTAATTTTGACATTGCTGCATTTAAAGCATTCTCTGTGCTTAAGATTACTCTAACTAAGTCTTCTTTTCTTATCGGCATATCCTCTTTTAAAGCATTCAATAATTCTATTGACTGATTGATGATGCCTGTGATGAGTTCATGCTGATTACTGCCAAATTTTTTTGCAAAAAAACCTTTATTTTCAGGTTTGGTTTGTTCTAACTGTTTGATACCCTTATCGATTAATTCGGAGAGTTCTTTTTGGTATTGTAAATTTTCCTGTTTAGACGCAATGATGATGTCTTTAGACTTGTCTAAAAATTTTTCCAGTATCTTGAAGAAATCCATTTCTCTTGGACCAGATTCTTGGAAGAATTTATTGTAAGCTTCTTTATCGTAAGTAACGAGTATCATGTTTTTATCGGTTACTTTAGGGATGTCCCAACCCACGTAACTATACCAGTCCTTCGAAGCTTCGTAGGTAATTTGACGCTTATCAAGAGCTTGTTTTAAAGCAGTTTTAGACCGAGAAAATAACGTACTCTCATGATAAAATTGATCAAATAATTGGTTTAAAAATTCGATGGGATTTACATCACATAGAGCCTCACTATTTACAGTATAATCAAGCATCTCCCGTTCATTCTCTTTTGTGATTTTAAACGTGAAATATTTTTCATAGGGTTTGAGTTTTTTTATTATTTCCTCGTTACTTGCTCCTTGGTCTAGATATGCTTGGATGAAGTCATTCATTATTAGTACTAATTTTTTTGCTGATTCATTTCTAGGAATGGCAATTTTAGACACAAATTCTCTTTGTATTTGTTCGAATTTCTCACAAACTTCTTTAAATTGAGAACTTAAACTCGATTCACATTGTAAATTTTTCGTAGAAAAATGATCAGCAATATCAAATACAAATTGCATTGTATCCAGCATTCGATGTTCTTTTTTATAGTATGCTTTGATTTCTTCCAAAAAATCTTCTGTTTTATTGATACATAAATATGCATAAACATCACCCATAGCTTTATACAAATGAGTAAGTTGTTGTTGTAACTCTATAAGTTCTTCAGTTTCCTTTTTTTCGCATTGGAGATTTTTCTTGATAAAAGTATTATATTTTTCTAATACCTTAGCGAGTTCTTCTTTTATTTCTTGGGCAGATATTTGTTTATTATTAACTTTAAATTTTTTATTATCTGTTAAATCATTAATATTAACTTTCCAATGGTCCATTAAATAGAGGAACTCTTCTGCCCGGGAAACACATTTATTAAGAACTTCATTAACCTTTTTAAGTCCTACCCCTATATTTACAGCTCTTTCTTGCATCTTACAAACCTATACACAATATGATCTATTATTAGTATGGATGATCTATTGTTGAACATAATAATCAGCAATGGTTTCCTGTGAGGTATCAGAATATTTACAACTGTTTCATGTTTATTCCGCCCTAATTTCAGAAAGAATTTTTAAAAATTAATTTAAAAACAAAGGAGCTATAAAAATCGAGGCACTACAAATTAAGAATGTGAAATAAATTGAAATTTTTATGTTTTTTGATTTTTAAGGCTTGATAAACAGGAATTAATTCTTCGGGTCGGTTTTCGAGTAGCTCAAATGACTGCAGAATTCACTATTTTCACTTTCGCTACGCACCTGGGAAGGCGTAACGCCGAGGCGCGTAGTCCGGAAGACACCCTGAAGGGATGCATAGTAAATCTTTCTGCAATCGTTAAGTCATTGGCGCAGATATACGTTTTGCTCATTCAGAGCAAACGTACCGTAGACAGGAAGATCGCGGCCTTTAACCTGTTGCGTTGGTGAGTGAATTCTGGAGACTGGGATGTCCCAAAATTTATAATGAGCTAGCGACACGCTTGCTCACTATTTTGCTTCTTAGCAAAAGAACTAACATATAAAGCCATGTGAATTATTAACTTGACACGTTAATCCAGGTGTCTGCAGCGTTAATACCGTTTTTCCATAGGTTACTTTAAGTTGTTGTCCATTTACTTGTAGTGTTGGATTCTCATAGAGCTCGAGTATTTGACATGCTCGTGTTGATTTATTAATAATCCATTTACTGGTAATCGGTGATGCAATAGATTGCATTGTTGGTACATATTTATTTAGGGGACACCGGTTAAAAGGATCATATGAGGATTGTAAAGCTAAGTCTGTAGGCGAAGGTGCTGCGATAATAGTACGGCCTGAGATTGCTAGCTGTACGGCATTATTTGCATTAACAATGCCAATACCACAAGATTTGATTCCCTTACAAGAGCGTTCAGGATCAGTAGTATTTCCAAATGGCATCACACTTTCTAAAAGAATATTTTTGACTTCTTGGGCACTAATGTTAGGGTTCAATGCATAAATTAATCCTGCAATTCCTGCAACATGAGGCGTTGCCATACTGGTACCTTGATAAAATGAGAAACCGCTATTTTGACATCCAGTATTCGTTGAAACTGTAGATAAAATTCCTCCCGATTCACATGCACCTCCATTAGGTTGTTCTCCTCCTGGCGCTGCTAAAGTAACGCGTGGGCCATAATTTGAATATTCAGCTCTATAGCCATCGATTTGTGTCGCCGCTACCACGAAGACATTACTACAAGAGCGGGGAGGATTATTAGAGGCTGGCTCATCATCATTACCAGCACTTACTGTAATGGTACCATTATGATCATTGATGAAGGTATCAATTGCCTCTTGAAGTGAAACAGGACAACCAACTTCTAATGTATTACGAAAGCTCATACTAATGACTTTAGCAGGATAATTATTATGCGGAACTCCATAAACCGTTCTACCCATTGCCCAATATATAGCAGTTTCTATTCCTGAAGCGGTTATTTCTACTTCTATAGGTAAAATTTTAAGCAAAGGCCCCATGCCTGCAATGCCTGAAATAGAGCCTGTGGCAGCTATGGTCCCGGCAGTATGTGTTCCATGATCCTCTTTTGGATCTGAGGTATCAGTATTATTTTTGACAAAACTCCACCCGGGTGATAATAAATTGGGATTTAAATCCGCATTTGAATTAATCGCTTCAAAATTGGTTAACACAACGGGAGGATTAGCATAACCTAATGTTATTGCCCAAGCACCGTCAAATGCGCCCGCTGATGATTCTAAAAAAACCCCTCCGGGACCATTAAATTCATCCCATTGAGAAGCATGAGAAATCAATACCAGGTTTGACGCTTGTAGCGATGATTTTTTATTAATGTCAGAAGGCCTGATAGGACAAAATGTAAAATCTCGATCAGCATATTTAACATCAGAGCGCTTTAATAATTGAGCAATCGCCTGATTAAAATAAGCATTTCTAGATAAATTTTTTGTTGTTGCTAACTTTTTAAGTTGTTCAGAGTCAACCACAATAAGATAAGCACCGCTTGGCATAGGCTTGATTGACTGGATAGGTAGCTCACTGTCTTTTGAAAAGGTATCCCAAAAGCGACTACCCAAATCAGGTTTGTTTATGCTGCTTACCGTATTAAACTTTAAAATAATTTGATCTAAAAATTTCCCACATGGCTTTTCTGCCGCAAATAAGTGAGAACCTATAGAAGAAAGCACCCCAAAAGTGCCAAGTATAAAATAATTCCTTATATTCATCATCTATCCTAATTAGACGGGATCTTTAACCAAAATAAAAAATAAAATTAAGTTTTGGCCCGAGTAGATAAGCATTTTTTGCAAAAACGTTGGTTTCGGTATAATCATCCTCATCCCTTGAAAAAGTGCCAAATGGAATTTTTCCTAACCAAATATAATCTACACCTAAATCAATAAAAATATTGGATAGTGCTGCATACCTTATCCCTGCAGATACTTGAGGGCTAAAATTACTTCGATTTTTATTAGATTTCATTAATAAATAAGTATCATCCTCATTGGATTGATAATTTAATGAATTCTTAGTTCTAATATTGGCAGCGCCTAATCCTGGGGCTGCATAGACTGAATATTTTTTATTTATTAAATATTCAATATTGAGAATACCTGCGACAACATTCCCTTCCATCTTTGTATGGAGCGTATTAGTAATATCAGTACCTTCGAAAGGGCCAATCATAAATGGATCAAGGGTTTTTGAATACTTTCCTAGTTGGAAATAGGAAACTTCGGGGCTTAATTGCCAAGAAGACGATACGTGTAGTGTAAATCCAACTGCGAAATTTCCAGCCCAGTTTCCGCTATTGAGAGAACCAGAATTAATAGAAGGCTCTAAGGTACCCGGAATAGGATGAATGCGTGTAAATGAATAGTTACTGCTTTGGCTCCACAAATAATCTGGACCTAATTTTACATAAATAGGTACCTGTTGGAAGGCAAATGCACCGTTAATTCCCCCAATTGACAAAATTAATACAGATATAATATATTTGATTTTCATCTTATTCCTTATTAAATATGGTTAACATATAAATCCATGTGAATTATTAACCTGACACGTCAATCCAGGTGTTTGCAGCGTTAATACCGTTTTTCCATACATCACTTTGAGTTGTGGTCCATTCACTTGAAGCGTTGGATTTTCATACACACTAAGCGTTTGACACGCAATAGTTGTATCATTAATAACCCATTTGCTGGTAACGGGTGATGCAATAGACTCAGCCTTGATAACATATTTATTAGGTGGGCACCGATTAAAAGGATCGAATGAAGTTTGTAACCTTAAATCAGTAGGTGAAGGGGCTGCTATAATAGTTCGACCTGAAGTGACAAGCTGTACCGCTTTATTTGCATTAACAATCCCAACACCACAGGATTTAACTCCTTTGCAAGAACGCTCTGGATCAGCAGTATTTCCAAATGGCATTACACTTTCTAATAAAATACTTTTCACTTCTTGAGCGTTAAGATAAGGATTCAATGCATAAATTAATCCTGCAATTCCTGAGACATGAGGCGCGGCAAAACTTGTACCATCCATAAATGCAAATCCACTGTTTTGACACCCGGTATTTGCAGCAACTGTAGATAAAATACCTCCTGGGTAACAAGAATCCGATCCTGGTATTTCTCCTCCTGGTGCGGCTAATGTCACCAAAGGACCATAATTCGAATAATCTGCTCTATATCCATTGATTTGGGTAGCCGCGACAATAATGATATTTTTGCACGAAAGGATAGCATCCATATCGTCTACTATAGACTTATTATTATTTCCCGCAGCAACGATAATAACCCCATTACTCTTATTAAATTGATCAATTGTTTCCTGCAATGAGGCTGGACATTGCGTCGATCCTTTAACATAAAAGCTGGCATTGATGACTTTTGCGGGATAATTGTTATGTGGCACACCAGGAATGTCTCTTCCCATTGCCCAATAAATAGCAGTTTCTATCGCCGCATAATTATAGTTTGGTTCAATAGGTAGAATTTTCAAAAATGGGCCCATTCCGGCAATATCACTGCCTGTATTATTCTGACTCGATCCTGCTGCTGCAATAATTCCTGCAACATGTGTGCCGTGATTGTCCTTAGCATCTGAAACATCGGTACTATTGTCAGAAAAACTCCACCCAGTTAATACATTAGGCGCCAAATCCGGATTATAATTAATGGACTCTAAGTTGGATAAAACAATAGGTGGATTTGCATAACCTAATGTCGTTGTCCAAGCGCCATTGAAGGCACCAGGCGAAGATTCTAGAAAAACCCCTCCAGGGCCATTAAATTCATTCCATTGCGATGAATGAGAAATTAATTGATTGGGTGCTAATACTAATTGCGCTTTAGTGTGTACAGGAGACTTAATCACACAAACAGTCGCATTTCGATCAGCATATTTTATATCATTTTTGTTTAATAATTGGGTAATAACATTATTGAAATATTCTTCTTTGGATTTATTTTTTATTTGTGATAATTGCTCGATTTTTTTAGGGTCAATCGTAACTAAATAAGCACCACTTGGCATAGGTTCAACAGATTGGACTGGCAGCCCATTCTCTTTTGAAAACTCATTCCAAAAGGGCTTACCTAGATCAGGGCTTGTTACACTACTTACTGTATTAAATTTTAAAATGATTTGATCTAAAAACGCGCCACATTCTTCATTTTCTGCAGCAAATAGATGAGAACCTATAGATAGAAATGCCCAAAAGGTATTGAATAAGAATAATTTCCTTATACTCATGACTCATCCTATAAAATAAATAGAGCCCCGCCTACTCAGTTCTATACAGCGTTACAAAGCTTACTCGGCTCAGCATGTACTTCTGTACACTTCTTCACGCCATAGTACTTGCACCTTGTCTAGAACTGAGTGGATGACGCTCTATGATAATTCCATTTTAGAAAAGCTACGGAAGGGTCTCACTACAATCACTTTATAATGAGGCAAGCGATAGAAACCTTTTGATTAGCTTAAGTAAAATATTTCTATTAATCAATAGGTTGAAAAATAATTTATAATGACTCAATAAATTAACACAATAAGGCCCATTTGCTCTGCAATGTGCTCTTATGAGATCGTCACAAGGATACAATTTAGAAAAGATTACTATGCTTATTGGTGAATTCGCTATTTCATACTAAGTTTTTTAATTTCACGGTATTAGTTCGTGCATGAAAAACAAGCGCGCAAGAACGCAATTCTACAAGAAGAGTCGAGCGCTTTTTAGGTACTGTCCGCGTGCAGGATGATGGAATTAATATTGCAAGGTATCTATCACCATGGAAAGTCTTTTCGAAAGTTAAAAAGTTGCTTACAGAACAGGAGAAGTAAGATGAGAGTTGCATGTAATATAGATAAAACAGATCGGATAAACCGGACAATAATTGGTTCAGTACTGTGTATTGCGGCAATGTTTGGAATAGGGAAATATTTTTATATTGCATTAGGACTGGCATTGATTATAGAGGGCATTGTTGGTTGGTGCTCTATCCCTTATGTGCTAAGTAAGATCAAGCGATTGTTCTAAATACGAGCTTTAGTTTTACTATCCAAAATTAACCTCTTTAGTTAATAAGAACCATAAAATAAATTTAATCCAACTTGCTATTTGAATAGTTGGTAGAACTCTCACTACCTGAATACGGAGACCGTCAGATTCGATATGAGTGCTTACTTGATTCGATGTTGTTGGGAGAAAATATAAGTAAGTTATTGTAATTTCTTTCTTAGGTATAAGATTAGGGATAATTATTTCTTTTTGTCCTCCTGGTGAATCGTTTACTTCATACTGAATATCTGGATATGCCTGAAAATCAAGGTAAAATATTATGACCTAAACAGATATCTTTAGCTGCTTTGCGTCCATTGCTTCTTAAAACAATTGAATGAAAATTCACTATAGTGGGGTTCGTTGCACTAGAGGGTTTGATTCGTGAAGCATGTCCCAGGAAATCGCCGGTGATTATTGTGATGCGACTGTGTATTTCAATATCTTTTAAAGCAATTTCACGTACTGCCAATTGCATACGTCCATCCAGGTAATTTTAACGATAAAATGACTTTCGAAGAGTTAAATCAAAAACCGATAACTGAGCTCATGCGAACCTATTTTAAAGGTGTATTCATTGCCACGGAACGCTATGAATTTCAAGAAGATCACGAAATAATGATGAATAGAGAGAATGATTTGCCAGGAATTGGCAGGCTCTTTATTGCAAGTCCTAATTTACTTCCAAAAGTACACCGTAATGAAGCAATAAAACTCTATGATGCATCGATGCTCACTACTTTATTCCAAACTGGTCTTTCCTGGATAAAAGGAAAGACTTGCTCATGACAAGCTGGCCTTTGAAAATCACAACTGTTTTTAAAACCAAATTATTGTGAGCACATACTCTTATATCCTTGCAAAAGATCTGTATGTTTTATAAAAGAAATTTCAAAACATCAAATTATTTGATATGACATATCAAGATTTCCTATTGGCCTAGACAATTTTTAATCAGTTAAATAAACGATTTTGTCGATAGGTTTAATGGGGAGATAATATGGGAAAGTTTAAAAGTGGTATGGTTAAATATGGCAATAATTGGAAAGCTGTATTTAATTTCGATGATTCTGCGCGCGAGCAAATATTAGCAGCTAATCATTTAAATCATGCTGAGCAATTGGTTACTGCACCAATACGAATTACTGTAAATACTATAACGGCTGGTATTCTTGGTACTGGGTTGGTCGTTGGTGGTGTTTCCTGTTTAGCATTTGGCTTGCTTTTTAGTAAATCAATCGCTAAAGATGGAATATTTTTGACTTTGTTAGGAGTTACCGAACTTGGGGCAGGAGTAGCTGGAAGTGTCGAGATTTTATTAAAGATCCCATATAATGGTGTCAAAGCATACCAACACCGGAAGAGGAAGTCGGAGAACAACGAGCATGTAGTCCAACCCGAAATAAATACCTCATCTGGACTAATAATACGTCAACTGGAGCAAGAGTCTCCGGCTAACACCACTCTTTCGGCAACCGAACAAAATAATCCTCAAGACAAATGGGGGCAACAAAACCCAATTAACGTTGAATCAATACCTACGATACTTCAACTGATAGTTCAATCTTTTGAATGTCCTATTACGCATGAGTTAATACAAGAGCCTGTCCTATGTACTTTAGATGGTAGAACGTATGAACGAGAAGAGATTACTCAATGGCTTGCTGCACATCGTAGCTCTCCAATTACACGTGAAAAAATGACACCTGATCAAAAAATAGCAGACGTGTTAAAACCAAATCGTGCCCTAGCTGATGCCATTGCGGGGTTTCGAGTTGAACATCCCGAGTTATTTGAAAGTAAGAGTCGATCAAGCTCTTTATCCGGATGATAAAAAAAAGCAACTGGACTGTATGAAAGAGAAGCCAAAGAACATTTCGGAACAAAACGTCCAAAAACCATCACCTACTATAAGGTGATGGTTTTGCTCGATGTTCCATATGTATTCTTTGCTATGGTTTGGATGCATTTAAAATAAAACTTAATTTACCAGTCCGCTCGAGACGCGCTGCTTTTACCTGGCGTAAATCGTCATGATGTACTATTCCAATTTTATGGTGCTGAAAAGCCCCAAATGCAAATAGCCAGTGCAAAAAAATGATGACGCTGCTAGCGGCCATAGACGCTACAAGCGGGGATGAACCATTAATCGCTCGGCTTAATATCGAGCCCATAATGATAACCAGGACAAAATCAAACGAGGTTTGTAAATTAAATCGTCGATTGCCAATACGGATTAAGAAAATAGCATAAATATAGATAATAAACATTCGGATGAGTATATAAATGAGATTATGAAAATAAATGTTTTCATTGGTCTAGCCCCAGTGCTTTTTTGTTAATAATTAATCCAAACTCAAGCTTCATTTACTTCTACCGATATATTATCCAAGATGCTCAATATGGAGTCTGTCATGGATAAAATTGCACAATTTAATATTGGAGATTTAGTCATTCACAAACACAGCCGTTATAGAGCGATCATTGTCGATGTAGATCCGCTTTTTCAGGCTTCCGGACGCTATAACCCTCAAGCTAAAAAACGTGAATTTGCTACGCGCAATCCTTGGTACCGGCTATTAGTTGATGACAGCAGTCAAATTACCTATGTGGAAGAATGCATGCTTATTGCGGACAAAAGCACTTTGCCCATTAACAATCCAAACCTAGGTTTTTATTTAAAAGAAAAAGAGGGGCATTATTGTAGTGCAAATTTCACCCATTAAGCATCAGGGAAGTCGTTCTGTTTCTATAGAAAAAGCCGATCGCCTTCCCCATTTCAAAGCCCAAGGGAGATGATATATAAATCAGTACAATGTGCTGCCAAAATTGATTTATAAACAGGTCTATTCTATAAAGAGATATAATGACCTTTATGTTTGATCATTGCATAAGGATAATTTTTTAATGGACTTCCCAGGCATTAAGAATGAGCAAATTGAAAATAAGCTTATAGCCGAGTCATATAAAAAATTTTATGTTTTAATTATTGCAGATTTTTTTGCAACACTTTTCTATGCCGCAATTATTTGGCCATCAATGAATAACAAGACTCCGGTAGTAATATGGATCTTGGTGATGTTTCTTTTCAATCATGTGCTGCGAAGCTTATTTTTATTTCAATATCATCGTCGCAAAAAACAAGATGGTTTATTTCATCCTGCTTTTTGGAAAAAATATTTTATAGTGAATAATCTCCAATCAGGTATCTTATGGGCTTTAGGAGGGTCGCTGTTTCTTTACGTAGAAGATCCGCTACATCGCATGGCCATTTTTGTTTATCTCATTGGATTACTTGGCGCACCTGCGGCTAAATTACTAACCATGCACCTTGCTTTCATTTCATTTATAGTACCAATTTGGTTGCTCTTGGTTTTTTTATCTGTATCCATTACTCCTTCACTCTCATTTGTCTTACTTATGGCAACCCTGCTTTATGTGGTTACGGTGCTGTATGCCACAACACAAGTCAATCAATTTTTAATGAGATCAATTTATTTGGAAATATACAGCTCAAATATTTTGTCTGATTTAAGACATAGTGAAGAAAGTTTTCGCAATACCATTGAAAATGCCCCCATAGGCATGGCTATTGTCTCACCTGAAGGAAAATGCATTCATACCAATCGCACCTTGCAAGAAATCCTGGGTTACAGTGACGAAGAGTTGCTTAATAAAAATATGCTAGAAATCACATACCTTGATGATGTAGCAATGACTCAAGATGCAATGAATAAACTGCTTCATGGGGAATTACGTATTTCACATATGGAAAAACGCTATATACGCAAAGACGGTAGTATTATCTGGGGAATGGTTAGCTCAAGCCTAATTCGTAATGAGCAGGGAGAACCAATTAATTTTATTATACAAATGAAGGATGTAAGTGATCGCATTCAAAATGAAGAAAAAATGCGCCAATTAAATGAAAAAACAATGGAAACGTTGAATGAGTTAAAACTATTAGAACATGACGAGAGTTTATTAAATAAACTAAATCGTTCACTACAAATTTGTATTACCGCAGAAGAAGCTTACCCACGAATCAATTTAATTGCTCAAGATTTATTTCCTGACTTAAGTGGCGGCTTATCAATTTATAATAGTGTCATCAAACAGATGGAGACGGAAGCCGAGTGGGGAAAGGAAAGATTATTACCCGACAAATTTCTTCCTATAGACTGCTTTTCAATTCGTGAGGCAACCACTCATGTAGTGGATGATCCTCATAAATCTGTGCCTTGTGCCCATTATCAAATTCCTCCTCAGGGAGGATATATGGCGTTACCACTGACAGTGCAAAATGAATTGATTGGTGTGATTCACCTGTGGGCGCCAAAAGACAAGAAATTAACGCAACATCAACAAGACATAGCTAATTCATTTGGAAATATAGTGAAGCTCGCCATTGCTAATATTAATCTGCGCGTGTCATTGAGTGAATTGTCATTACATGACCCATTAACCAATTTATATAATCGACGTTATTTAAATGAAATTTTGTCACGAGAACTCATTCTAATTGCTCGGGAAAACAGGACATTATGCGTAGCAATGTTGGATATCGATAATTTCAAGAACTTTAATGATAGTTACAGCCATTTAGCGGGAGATGAGTTGCTCAAAGTGATAGGAAAATTATTAAAAAATAGTTTTCGTGAAAGTGACTTTTCTGTACGTTTTGGCGGAGAAGAATTTGTCGTTGTATTGTTAAATATAACGATAAATAATGCCGTGAATAAAATGGAAGAGCTTCGTGAAAAAATAAAAAATATAACCATCTATTTTAAAGGCAAACCGTTAAATCACATTACCATTTCAATTGGTGTTGCAGAAGCACTGAAAGATGGTGCTTCGATTGAAGAAATAATTAAAGCCGCTGATCACGCGCTTTACGCTGCGAAACAGGCCGGCAAAGATAGAGTAATAGCCTATACTCATAACACCTAATCCTATCACTTTATGAATCGTAGAACTCCATGAATTTTTGAGAATTTAATTTCGCATTGAGCTATTGAGACACGCGGCATTGCCCCAGACCCTGCATAATTAATCGCGAATCAATAGGATTGGCATTTATCGCCAGACACATACATAGCCCCTATGCAAGAGATATTAAAGACTGCATATTGCTTTTGTTTATAATTAAAATAATATGACCTAATCATTCTAATAGGAGTTTTTAGTGAGTAAGGCTTTTACTAAAGAAGGTACTGAGTATACCAAACCCAAGCGTCCAGAAAGAGAGTTGCCACGTATCAAAAATTATATGACCCCCAATGGCTTTGCAATGCTGCAAACTGAATTACGCAATTTAGTCAGTAATGAGAGACCGGAAATTGTGAAAGTTGTAAGTTGGGCAGCGAGTAATGGAGACCGCTCGGAAAATGGAGATTATATTTATGGAAAAAAACGTTTACGTGAAATTGATAGACGCATTCGCTATTTGACGAAACGATTAGAAAGCGCACAAATAGTTGATCCTAAACTTCAAGTCGGTCTTACCCAAGTGTTTTTTGGAGCCACTGTCCAATACATCAATGAACAAGGTGAATCTCATTGTGTCAAAATAGTAGGTCTGGATGAAGCAGATATTAATGCAGGGAAAATAAGCTGGGTTTCACCCTTGGCGAAAACATTATTGAAGGCTCGAGTTGGCGATAGCAGAATCTTACGGGTTGGTGATGAAGAATGTAATTTAACGGTGACGGATATTTCTTACATCATCTAATGTTAGATTTAAAATTCAAGTTATCACAATGCCAGTATTCATTAATACATGCTCTATAGCGCCAACATCGACGATGATTTCTAACCCGCGTTTTCGAATCCATGCAAGGCCTGATGGGCAGTTATAAGCTTTCCTCTCATCAAGCTCATGTGCCCATTCGTACTATCCTCTTTTTGCTATCATTGCTAAAGAGGGTGATTTAGTGTTTGATGACTCGGAAACATTACCCCCAAAAAATCGATTAGGATTTTGGGACAACCCGACTTCTTGTTTTTCCGTGATTTCAATTTTTGAGAAAAAATCTACCATTAAGCCCCCATGTTTAAACAAATGGGAGTTTATCGTTGAGGTTAACTCAAAAGCCTTATCGATGAGAAGAATGAGGCTAGATGAAAAAGAAGAGCCATATTTGTTTGATAAGTACCTTTTAAATTCTTGCTGTTGTTCCCCACTGACATTGAGACTTTGTATTTTCTGGGTCTCTTCTTCACTCAATGGCTCCCCGTCAATGCCTTTATCCCAGGCTATTTTAAGAGCAATACAATTGTTTGGATGGATTTCTTTTTTGAAATGGGTCACCAAAAACTCATTAAGCTCCGCTTTAATGACATCTTCTGTAACGAGTTTTAATAAGGGATGACCAAGTACGGATTGAAAAAGCCTGCGCTTAACACCTGAATAACAACTGGGACGATCACCTTCAAGATCATCATATTGTTCGAGTTGGCCGTTATTTTTACGTCTGCTTTTATCCCAATTATGCGCACGTCCTATATGAGCCAACTCTGCGATAAAATGCGCAACACGCGTAGCAAAAGTATAATCATCAATACAGGGGGTCTCCTTATCAAGCGCTGCGAGATACAAAAGACTGATAAGCGATTGATGTTCTTCAAACGTAGACCACCGCTCACTATGATCGTCGTTAATGTACACATAACTTGCATGTTCATGCATCCAAGGATTGGGCTTGGAGAGATAACGCCAGGCGGTATGGGCTTTGTTTTGGTAGTACGCTATTAATGCTTGCTCTTGTTGCTCTGGCGTTAATTGCAGTACGGCAAAGTCATTCCAAGTCATAGGCAATACTAAGTCTTCATGCTGATCCTCTTTTTTAATGTTGAGAAGAGCAGGATGAGCTTCATAATGCGCTTGCAAAGTAGAGCGCAAATCGATCATCACTTGAGAAACTCCAGTTTGATGTAACAAGGGCTGATAACGGTCGATTACCGCTTGTAACTGTGTTTGCTCTCCTTGAGTTAAGGCGGTCATGGAAGATTCATGATCTGCTGCCAAAGCAGCTAAATCAAGACGCCCTTCTTGTTCCTCTCGGTAATAATTTCTTTGTTCAGCAAGGGTACGTACAGCAGCAATATTGAGCAATACACGCGCTGCATCTTGATTGCCTACAGATAAAGCAAGACGTAACAACTCATTAGATTGGTTAGCTGTCACCTCTGTATGAGCTAAAGATTTGACCGAAGGTAGATTCAGCAAAAAGCGTAAATCATCAATTAAGACCGCATCGTTTCTGCGGATCAGGTTGCGTGCTATATAAAACAAGAGTTTTGCTTCCTCAGCAGGCACATCAAAGACTGCATCTAAGTTATTTGCTTCCACTTCTTGTTGTTGCCTATACAGAGCAGTGAGTTGTTGTGACATAAAGGGCCAAACACACTGTTGCCCCCATTCCTCTTGGTGCGCTTCAGCGTAAGCAAATACACTAGGGTAACTTAACATATACTGAACTACGGGAAGATGGCCCTTTATTGCTGCTAATTGAAAAGCAATAAAATTATTTCTTTTAAGCATTTTAAGCATCTTATCAGGTGCTTTTTCTTGCAAATATTTAAGAACCTCCAGATGACCATGAGAAGCCGCAAATCGAAACGCACAAAAGGCTCCCGCTTTAATCATGTCTTGTAGTTTCTCAGGCATTTTAGACTCTAGATATCGGAGCACAGCAAGATGACCTTGATTCGCTGCCCATCGAAAAGCATAGTAATTCTGCGCTTCCATCATGTCGTGCAATTTATCGGATACTTTCGCCTCCAGAAACTTAAGAACATCAAGATGCCCACCCTCTGCTGCGCCTCGAAAAGCAGCACATGAGTCATACGTTATCAGCTCTTGCAATTGACTCCGAGTGACTTTAGGTTCGATCGTCTCTATGAGGTATTCCAAGGTATTTAAATACCCTAATTTGGCAACCCGTTGGACTCGCAAAGAATAATTTTTAACCACACTGAAACTGTCTATTTCATTGAATTCTTGTTGAGAATATCGCGTCAATAACTCTAAATGATTCGTATGATTACTTAACATCACGACAAGATTAAGACGTTCAGAATTGCAAAGTCCCAATAAATCACCTAACTCAAGAAGCTGCTGATTATTTAACGAAGGATGGCTCAGTGCTATGGCTATCCACGCCTTGTTTTTTTCTGCATCGCTTATAGAAGTTAGTTTTTTCTTTAACACGTCATAGGGCATACTCATCCAAGAGATAAGACTGTTGGGAAATTCGTTGTCATTAAAAATTTCGGACCATACGGCCTCTGGAATTAAACCGGCTTGAGGATGTTGCTTTCTTTGGATTTCGTTAAAAAAATGCATTGAATTAAGTTTTTATCGATTAGCAATGCGCGCTATATAACCGGACCGAGCTTAATCAATCCAATTAGTTATATTAATATGTCATATCAAATGATTTGATAGTATTTTATTTTCAATATCTTATGTTCGAAACTAAAATAAATTATCTGGATTCTGCGGTCAAGCCGCAGGTACTGGGCTTATGGAACTAGCTGATGAAAGGCATGCATGAAGAATGCACGCTTACTATTGAGCACACTTCGAGTGCTTATCCTGGCAATTAACAAAAAGAATTCTGTTTTAAATGGATAAGCAAAGAAAATACAGGCTATGTGTTTCTTAAAATCAAAACCAGTACCGCAATAAAAGCAATCAAAACAAGCGCTAAAATTCCCATTGTAGAAAAACTTTTATTCAAATTTTCTTTACTAAATTGGCCAGGATTGCCTTTAATTGTACGGTACAAAATGAAAATAATCATCCCCGCACCAATTAGAGCTAAAATTTGATATAAAGTTTCCATGAATCTTTCCTTATTTATGCGCTAAACGTTTATTCTATTACATCTTTTTAATTTCAAAACTAAATGCATCTGAAAATAAATGCTCCGGTGAAACCCCCTTATTTACTAATGCATCTCTTGTGCTATAAACCATGTCAAAAGGACCACTAATCACAATTTGCCATTGATTCAGATCACGAGGATGTCTGTCTAACACCAAAGAAGCCAGGGGCTTACTGTTATCATCCGAAACAGAGGAAAAATAATTAAAACGACTGACATGAATATTCCAGCTACTCACCTTTTCATCCAGATACAAATCACTTTGTAAGCGTGCTCCCCAAAATAACTCAAAAGGTCGGGTATCTGAAGTCGCTAATAACTGCTCTATCATCGCTTTTACTGGGGCAAATCCCGTTCCCCCAGCAATAAATATAATGGGGCGCTGTGCGTCTAAATGCTCAATGGAGCATACACCAAAAGGCAGACGGATGTTGACAAATCCATGCTCTTTAATGTGTGCAAATAAGCGTTGTGTGTATGGGTTTTCCAGGCTATGTCGAATATGCAGCTCATATTTATGTGACCCTAAAGGTGCATTAGCAATAGAATAGCTAAATGCATCTTGGTCAAAAACAATTTGCAGATATTGACCAGCTTGATAATCAACGTATCGTTCAGGAGCCAAAATCAAGCTCATAATACTATCGGTCAGTGGTGAAATGTCTTCTACCTGTGCTTTGATGATTTTTTCCGTCATTTACCTAATCCCAATGCAGGCCAATAATCATTCACTTTTTTAAGGATTTCTTCGTCCATAACAATAGACACTCCCCACTCTCTTTGTGTTTCACCAGGCCATTTGCTGGTAGCATCCATACCCATTTTTGAGCCTAAACCCGACACAGGTGAAGCAAAATCCAGATAATCAATAGGTGTATTTTCAACCATCACGGTATCTCGGCTCGGATCCATACGTGTAGTCATTGCCCAAACTACATCCTGCCAATTGCGCGCATCAACATCATCATCACACACAATAACAAATTTGGTATACATAAACTGTCGCAAAAAGGACCATACCGCCATCATAATTCGTTTTGCATGACCAGGGTATTGTTTCTTAATAGTGACCACCGCTAAACGATAAGAACATCCCTCGGGAGGCAAATAAAAATCAACTATCTCTGGGAATTGTTTTTGCAATAAAGGAATAAAGACTTCATTTAACGCAACCCCTAAAATGGCAGGCTCATCTGGAGGCCGGCCGGTATAAGTACTGTGGTAAATAGGACTATCTCTATGAGTAATACGCTCTACGGTAAACACAGGGAAACTTTGTACTTCATTATAATAACCAGTATGATCCCCATAAGGCCCTTCAGGCGCCTCAACCCCAGGTTCCAGGAACCCTTCAAGAATAATTTCTGCACTTGCCGGCACATGCAATTCGTTACCAATACACCGTGTTAATCGGGTACGTTGCCCTCGTAATAATCCAGCAAATGCATATTCAGATAAGGTGTCAGGCACAGGCGTTACTGCCGCGAGTATCGTTGCGGGATCTGCCCCTAACGTTACTGCCACCGGGAAACGCTCTCCAGGATAAGCTTGCTGCCAAGCCTGGTAGTCTAAAGCCCCTCCTCGGTGTGACAACCAACGCATAATCAATTGATTTTTATTTAACAATTGCTGGCGGTAAATCCCCATATTTTCACGCGCTTGATGCGGTCCTCTGGTAGTCACAAGCCCCCAGGTTATTAATGGCGCAGCATCTTTAGGCCAACAGGTTTGGATAGGCAAGGAGGTAAGATCGACCTCATCTTTTTCCCAAACATGAGTTTGGCATTCCGCTCCATTTATATATTTTGGCGCCATATTAAGTGCTTGCTTTAACAAAGGCAGTTTATTAAAGGCATCCTTAAATCCTTTAGGAGGCTCAGGCTCTTTTAAAGCAGCCAATAATTTACCTACTTCTCGTAATGCCTCGATATTGTCTTCACCCATGCCCATTGCTACTCGCTCAACCGTACCAAACAAATTAGTCAATACAGGCATTTTAGAATGAGGCGTATTAGTAAAAAGCAAGGCGGGACCAGCAGAACGCAATACCCGATCACTAACAGCCGTCATTTCAAGATAGGGTGATACAGGGTAAGTGATCCGTTGTAACAGTCCACGAGATTCAAGTTGGGCAATAAAATCTCTTAGATCAGAGTATTTCATGAATAAATCCCTTGAGTAACTTGGGTGAAGTGGACATCACTGCCAGACTTCAGGGTATTGTCATTGTCGCGAAAGCGGAAATCCATTTCTATTTGAGCATTGTGTCTACCTCAAAATAGATCCTCGCTTTTGCGGGACAACAACATGTTCCTTAAATCTAGGGTCATGCTCCTTAGGCTAAACGGTCTAAGTAGCGACTTGATCCTCAGCATCTTAATTTTATGAGGATTGTTCAGGATCAAATCACAGGACATAAAGATAAGTTCCTTACTTAAATAGCAGTAAGTTATAGTCTTCACCCAGACTATTTTTTATATTTGCAAATGACTTACTCTTGACGTTTCATTGCATCAAAGAATTCCGCATTAGTTTTATGATTCTTCATACGCTCCAGCAAGAATTCAATTGCATCACACTCATCCATGGATTGTAGAATTTTACGCAATATCCAGGTACGTTGCAGATCTTCTGGACTCAACAACAGATCTTCACGACGAGTACCGGAACGATTGATATTAATCGCAGGGAAAACTCGACGTTCAGCAATATTACGACTCAAGTGGATTTCCATATTACCGGTACCCTTGAATTCTTCGTAAATCACTTCATCCATTTTGGAGCCTGTGTCCACCAACGCCGTAGCAATAATGGTCAAACTACCGCCTTCTTCTATATTACGTGCAGCACCATACAAACGCTTAGGTCTTTGCAACGCATTTGCATCAACACCCCCGGTAAGAACTTTACCTGAAGAAGGAATCACCGTATTGTAAGCACGCGCTAAACGAGTAATCGAATCCAATAAAATCACCACATCACGCTTGTGCTCAACCAAACGCTTCGCTTTTTCAATAACCATTTCCGCAACTTGAACATGGCGATTAGCGGGTTCATCGAAAGTACTGGCAACCACTTCACCTTTTACGGAACGCTGCATTTCAGTCACTTCTTCGGGGCGCTCATCAATCAGTAAAACGATGAGATAACATTCTGGGTAATTTTTTTCTATGGAACGAGCAATGTTTTGCAGCATCAATGTCTTACCCGCTTTTGGAGGAGAAACAATTAAGCCACGCTGGCCTCGACCAAAAGGAGCACAGAGATCGACAACTCGTGCAGTCAAATCTTCAGTACTGCCATTTCCTTGCTCCATCACCAAACGCTCTGTAGCAAATAATGGAGTGAGGTTTTCAAATAAAATTTTCCGTTTAGCACTATCCGGTGAATCATAGTTGATTTCATCAACCTTTAATAAGGCAAAATAGCGTTCATTGTCTTTGGGAGGACGAATTTTACCTGAAATAGTATCGCCAGAACGTAGACCAAAACGTCTGATTTGACTGGGGGATACATAAATGTCATCCGGGCCTGCCAAATAAGAACCATCGGCAGAACGCAAGAAACCAAAACCATCAGTCAAGACTTCTAAAACTCCATCGCCGTGTATATCTTCACCTTTTAAAGCATGAGCTTTAAGAATGGCAAATATAATTTCTTGTTTGCGCATACGGGAAGGATTTTCGACACCAATCTCTTGTGCGATGTTAAAGAGATCGGCAATAGGCAATTGCTTAAGTTCACTAAGATTCATACTTCTCACTTGATTGGTTGTTTAACGAATTGAATATCCGGGATAATGTTTATTAAGAATAGCAGCTAAGGATTCAATGCTGCCTATGTGATATATTATTAGTATATCACATATTGCAAACAGGCTATCACAGCTTTACTAAAAGATACAACATTTTTATGTAGAAAAATAAAAATTTATACGTGACTCTCAACAAAAGCACTTAATTGAGATTTTGAAAGCAATCCCATTTTTACTGCTTCAACTTGACCATTTTTAAATAAAATCAAGGTAGGAATGCTCATCACGCCATATTTTGCAGGAGCTTGTGGATTCTCATCTATATTAATTTTTGCAAATGTCACTTGTTCGCTATGCGTACCAGCTACTTCTTCCAATATAGGTGTTAATGCACGGCATGGTCCGCACCACTCCGCCCAAAAATCAACTAATACCGGCTTATTGGATTGCATGACTTCTTGTTCAAAGCTTGCGTCTGTTACGGTTTTAATAAGATCACTCATGTGTAAACCTCTGTTGTTTAAAATTGGTTAACTTACCTATTATAGATCACCACCTACCGCTTGCAACACACTTAATGCAGTAATTGCCGCTGTTTCCGTACGTAAAATTCTTGGGCCTAAAGAGAGAGGCTGAAATCCATGCGTACATGTATATTGCACCTCCTGTTCACTTAACCCACCTTCTGGTCCAATCAATAAAACAACATCCGCTGCTTTCAAAGTGTAATCACGCCAAGTTTTATTTTTTCCTGGATGTAAAATAAACTTTAATTCAGCTTGGACTTCATCCACGTAACGGTTGAGGGTTATAGGAGGATGAACTGTAGGGACACGATTACGTCCTGATTGTTCACAAGCAGCAATTACTATAGCCTGCCACTGGTGAAGTTTTTTGGCCATTCGCTCTTGATCTAATTTGACCACACAGCGTTCTGTAATAATAGGAGTGATGCTGGCCACACCTAATTCAACCGCTTTTTGCATCACCCATTCCATACGCTCCCCTTTGGAAATGGCTTGCGCTAAATGAATCGCTACAGGAGATTCTCGGCTTACGTCTTTTATGGAACCGACAACAACAATAACTTGCTTTTTTTTCACCGTCTCGATGATTGCATCAAATTCTCGATTATCACCGCAAAATAAAGTAAGGTGCTCGCCCACTTGCATGCGCAAAACAACCCCAACATGTTGACTCGCCTCTGGAGACAATTCAAGTAGCTGGCCTGTGCCGTAGTTGCCTGGCTGGTAAATACGTACTGCTCTCATGAGTTTTTTGTTCTCTTTCGTTGTCCAACTCAGTTAAAACTTTACCCGAACTATAACAAAAATTACTTATTTTTGTCCCATATGATAGAATTTTTTATTTCATTAACGGGGCAAGGAAATTAGAAATTATGAGTAAAACACGTATCGAATCCGACAGTATGGGCGAAATTTCCGTTCCTGCTGATAAATATTGGGGAGCACAAACCGAGCGTTCGCTACATCACTTTAACATAGGCAAAGACATTATGCCGCGCGAAGTGACACACGCTTTTGGGATTTTAAAAAAGGCTGCGGCACTCACTAATCTTGATTTGGGTAAATTACCTAAAGAAAAAGCCGATCTTATTATTCAAGCAGCTGAGGAAGTCAGTAAAGGAATGTTGGATGAACATTTCCCTTTGCATGTCTGGCAAACAGGCAGTGGCACCCAATCAAACATGAATGCGAATGAAGTCATTTCCAATCGCGCAATCGAATTAGCAGGCGGAACTATGGGCAGCAAATCGCCCATTCATCCCAATGACCATGTGAATATGTCTCAATCATCAAATGATACATTCCCCACAGCGATGCATATAGCCGCTGCCATTGCGTTCAATAAACAACTCATTCCTGCAGTACAAAGCTTGCGTGATGCCTTTGCAGTAAAAGTGGCTGCATTTAAAGATGTAGTTAAAATTGGCCGTACTCATTTGCAAGATGCGGTACCTATTACTCTAGGCCAAGAATTTTCAGGCTATGTTGCTCAACTTGATGCATGTATTCAACGATTCGAAGAGGTTTTACCTGAGTTATATGAATTGGCAGCAGGGGGAACTGCGGTAGGAACAGGATTAAATACTCATCCTCAGTTTGCCACCAAAGTCGCAGAACATATTGCACAAATCACCAAACTACCCTTCGTCAGCGCACCTAATAAGTTTGCCGCCCTAGCATCTCATGAGCCTTTAGTTTTTGCCCACAGTGCGATGAAAACCCTGGCTTGTGCACTCATGAAAATTGCCAATGATATTCGTTGGTTAGCGTCAGGACCTCGATGTGGTATAGGCGAGCTGATAATACCTGAAAACGAACCGGGTTCTTCTATTATGCCTGGCAAGGTAAACCCTACTCAATGTGAAGCAATGACTATGGTTTGTGCCCAAGTTTTAGGTAACGATGCCACTGTAGGTATCGCCGACAGCCAAGGTAATTTTGAATTGAATGTGTTTAAACCCGTGATCATCCTTAATGTGCTTCATTCTCTGAACCTATTGACCGATACCTGCCGCTCTTTTCAAGAGTTTTGCGCCGAAGGAATCGAGGCCAATCACAAAGTGATTGATTACTATTTACATCATTCTTTAATGTTAGTTACCGCATTAAATCAGCATATTGGTTATGATAAAGCAGCTAAAATTGCTAAAACGGCACATCATGATAACTCTTCTTTGCAAGAAGCAGCAGTTAAGCTAGGTTTTTTAACTGCAGAACAATTTGCTGAATTTGTAAAACCAGAAGAAATGACCTCACCCCATTAATCTAGAAAAATCCTGTGAGTGAAGGTTTTTTACTTATGCTTGCCTTTCTGCCTTATAAGCAGAAAGGACAACTCTATTCAATATTATTGAATTACAGGAATTTGAGGCAACGGATTAGTACTTGTTTGTCCGGCAACACCTTTCATTGAGGCATCAGGCCATAAGTCAATTTTCCATGAGTTATAACTAATTAGTTATAACTCATATTATTTTGTTTATCCTCAGAAGAATCAATATTATTGGGATTTGCTTTGAAGAAAGAAGGTGAAGATTGGGATTTATTTCCTTTTAAACCAGATTGCCATTCTTCAACTGACATAATCTTTACAAAATGTGTGTCTGGTACAGCATACCAATCCATCCTAAGTGCGCCACCCATATGATAATTACGTACTAACTCATTCATGTCTTCAATTGATTGGCAAATAAACATTTTAGCCATACCATTCATCCCAAATTGATTATATGCACATGCAACATGCCATCCGTAATCAACTTTAGGAAAATTTGTAACATTACCCTCATAATCGGTGGTAACTTTTAATGATTTTAATTCTTCTTTGGAATATTCACTTTCTTTTCCAGCTGGAATTAACATGATTTCTCCTTTGATAAGTCTGCCTAAAAAGCAACTCAGATATTATCCAATCAAAGTAAAAAACAAACAGCTGTCATAAAATGATAGGTAGAGGGGGCAAGCCGTATCGTCATGATAACTCTTCTTTGCAAGTAGCAGCAGTTAAGCTCGGTTTTTTAACTGCAGAACAATTTGCTGAATTTGTAAAACCAAAAGAAATGCCTCACCCCATTAATTGAGTCATACTCAGTCAATAAAGACGTTTATTGATACTCGCCTTTCTGCCCTGTAAGCAGAAAGGCCAAGACAGGTTAATATTATTGAATCACAGGAATCTGAGGTGCCGCTTTACGAGCAGGCCCTGGAGTAGCTGGCTGAGTAGGATCTTTGGAAGCATAGGTCTTTTGCTGTGCTTTTGGTTTAGTAACCGCCTGCTTTTCAGACTGCGTTTTATTCGTTGGTTCATAAGATTTAGGATAATTCGATTGCTCTGAGCGTTGCATATCCATGCTACATGCACCTAACCCCAGAGATAAAGCTATTCCAAAACACCATTTTAATGATTTAAAATTTGGCATAGTATTGCTCCCTGCTTTTTATTATTTTTAATGAATCACCATTTAATATAGATTAAAAAAAATAAAAGCACCACTTAAAACAATGTGAAATGTCACCACAAAATTAAAATGACACCCAAAATACCCTACTAAATTTGAATACAGCCCTATGCTGTTGCAGAGAAACGGGGCAACACCAACTCCAACGCTAAGAATCAATTTTTTCAATAAATAATTTACTCATAGAATTACTTAACAATTCTTTAATCAAAGTAATGTAAAATAGTACAAATAAAATAAAAAAAATGCATTCGTTTTGATTGAACATGAATTAAAACATTTTAACAACCGATCTGTGTTTTATAAATGTCATTTGTCTGAATATACGAGGTATATACTATTATGTTTTCAAGAATACTAACTGGTGCGGGTAGTGCTACAAGTCGCTACAATATCCAAAGAGTTACTTCATATCTTGTCAATGGGGCTCCCAGTCGCGGGATATCTACCTATGCTTCCACTCGATTTGATAAAGAATGGGAAAATCCTGCAAAACAAGATATCGCAAAATCAATGACATTGGCAACAATAATCCCAACAACCCACTCTTCGCGAGAGTCAGCTGAAATCCAACCACCATTAGCTTCAGGAAAAATAGTTCATCCATCCATTGTATATGCCCATGGAAGCACATATGGACAGAATTGCGCGGTTGATAAGATTTTTGCGGTTTGTCCAGAACATTTATTATTAATGCGAACAGCAATTGGAATATTAAGAAACCCAACCTCTGAAATTGAGCATATCACTCAGATTATAGCGGCTGAGCTTGGGAAGGAATTAGCTAAATTAGATGCAAAAACATTCAGAAGTCTTTTTGAGCTGGGCTCCAATGTTAATGAAAGCCGCTCTAAAGATATGATCGTAGACCAGACTGAGCTAATTCGTATCCTTACTGGTGAAAAAACAGTTCCGCCACAACAACTTTCAAGAATTCTTGAAGTCGTGTTATCCCCTCTGGGTACGATTGCGAATACTTATGGGACTCCTTACTGCAAAGTTGCTAAGGCTAAAAAAGAACAAAGAGATATAGGCGATTTAGAGCATTTTATGGATAAAGTAATGATGCCTTCATTAAGTATTTTTCATGTGCCATATATCAAAGCACCGGGCTCACCTTACGCGCATTTGCAGATGCAGCAATATACCCACGGAGCGCCAATAACAGAGGAAGAGCGCGTTACAATTAATCATTATCTTGAGTGTTGTTCACGTAAAGGCGGCCCTCTTCCAGAAATCCCACAATTACGCAGCGTCATTGTAAAAGATCCCAGGGGCAGAACCATCCAACTTCATGATCATATGAATTTGCCACACTTTTTTGATGTTTCGGGAACTACTGGAGCAGTGATGCAAGCTTCATTGGGACTTTTACATAAAGCAGGGAAGTCAGGGCTTGTAGATGGCCCGAATGCAACCATTGGTTTAGGTATGGTACTGGCAGGATGTAATTTTTACAAACAAGGATATCATAATTATTATGAAGTTCTTCCAGCCTTACATTGGGTTAATCATAATGTTTGGAAACAACCTTTCGTAGAATTGACGCCAACAGAACTTCTGTATGCTGTTCCACAATTATTAAAGGAGTGCGTCGATCCACAAAGTTCGATGGCGTCAACAGTGGGTGATACATTGGATTTGGTGACTGAACATTTTGCATTGCACTATGAACTCTATAAGGAAAATCTCCTGACTAGCGAACAGGACAAAGATCAATCATTATCTTGTGGTCTTAGTGGAAGCAACAAGGATTAGAGTAATCAGAGTGTCATTCCCTATAAGTTATTGTTTTTAGAGCACAACTAGATATCGTTATACACTAGGTCATTCGTATTCAATATGACGTTATCATGGGTTTAATGACAGCTTTCGTGGCGTACCGGAGTAGTTGCTTTATCACTGCATTAAAGTGAGCAATGAAATGGTACATCAAATTAACAGTGACCCAAATTTGGCAAGCTGCTGCAATCCAGATTCTTTGCGTCTTAAAATTTGACTACAACACGTTCTTTCGTCCGAAAAACTAAATTAACGATACCATTTGCACATACAATGTCTTTGTGGGTTGCACTTGTAATTAGAAGTAACCCAGGCTGTATTGCCCCCTAAAAAGTAGACAATTTGCAAAACAATTATTTCCTATATCCATACCATTTGGATTATGAATAACTTCCATTTTTTCATTTGGATTCAAGAGATTGTTAAGTTCTTGAACAAAGGCATCGCCAGCTTTAATCGGAGCAGGGTCTTTGGATCTAAAAAAACGATAACACCAGCCATCTACTTTTGCATTTCCCTCTGCAACGCCTATCGCAGCCCCCATACATGCCCCTATTATCAAACCGGTAATCAGTAGGGGTAAACTCATGGAAATAGCCCCTAACAGCAAACCCAAGCAAGTAGAAAAAGAAATTGTATAAAAAGCTACCATTGCAAATCTAAGTCCATAATTGCAAATACGTTCCGGCATGCCAGGCATCAACCCGTATATTTTCTGTTAGTACTGGTAAAATTCATAAGGGGTTAGAGCAACCGAACTACTTAATTGAGTAGCTAAGACATTCATTTCTTTTAAGAAAAGAAATACTCTATTGCACTCAAAAATGCTTATTTTATCAAATTTTTCAAAAAAGAATGCGCATTCCCGATAAAATTTTTGAAACAATTCCTGGAGTATTTCGTTATTAAATTTTTTTAATTTTGCAATATTGAGTTGTTCGCGTATGTCGACTATGGAAGGCTTAAACATATTTAATAAAGACTAAACAAAAAGAATTCAGGTATTATTAATCAAAGAAAAAAATAAACAACTGTCATAAAATGGCAGATAAAGGACTGTGCTGACATCGTCAATTAGCTTTTCGGAACGAAAAAAGTGCGGTGGTCGAATTTTAAAAACGCTAACAACCTGAGTTGCAGCAGCTTGTCAAATTTGTTTCGCTGGTGAAATTGAGTTCTCCGTTGTGGTGCTAAATTGGTGTAACGTCCCACGAACACGGCGAATACAACTCTAGTTCTCCCCAGCGTAGCTCCCGCAAGTGATTTAAAGCGAACGCGGTGCTGGATTATTTACCCCGAGATCAAACACTTTTTCCAGTGGGGTATAAGATTTGACATCAAGTAAACTATGATCGATATAATGAATAGGAACCCCAGCCTCTGATTTAGTTGTAATGCAATTCACATCACACAAGAGTTCATATTTACCAAGTTGAGCGTAATATGATTTTGCCATTTCCAGCCATTCATTTTTTTCATTGTGAGTAATAGCCTTTAAGATTTGAGGATTATATACTGGGCCAGTGTTTAAAAAACGCGGTTCTACTGCAGTAATATTTAACCCAACAAGTTCTGTTCCTTTGCGTAATGTAGTCAGATCGGTGGGTATATTATCCAGCTTAAATAATTTTTGCTGTAGTTGTAGGTACTCTGTACTATGCGGTCTCGGTATGTGATGAATAGATGAAGAAAATAAACGATTCATGTCTTGAGCAATGGAAGAGTTACTCACGTTTCTAGATATTCGAGGCACTGCACGATTTACAACGGGAAAAAGGCGGGCAAACATACTAAATCCTTGTCAAGAAGTAAAGTCTGAGAAACATTATATCAGTGTTAAAATATTAATCAATCCATTTCAAAATTACTTCAAACCTTAAGCTAGAAGAATTTTTTTTTTGCGATTAAAAGACCTATAATAAAAATCCCTATTTTTTAATCAAGGACCCAATATGATTTATCCGAACATACTTGCGACCATTGGACATACTCCCGTCGTAAAAATTAATCGTCTCGGCCAAGATCTCGACTGTGAGCTCTATGCCAAATGTGAATTTTTCAATCCGGGAGGCTCCGTAAAAGATCGTATTGGGTATGAGATGGTTGTTCATGCTGAACGAGATGGACTTATTAAACCCGGCGACACACTTATAGAACCCACTTCTGGGAATACAGGGATAGGTATTGCTTTAGCAGGAGCTGTACTCGGTTATAAAGTTATTATCACCATGCCCGAAAAAATGAGCCAAGAAAAGCAATCGGTACTCGAGCGTTTAGGGGCAAAAATTTATCGCACGCCAACTGAAGCAGCATATGATGATCCCGAGAGCCACATTTCCTTAGCAAAAAAATTGCATGCAGAAATCCCCAATTCACATATTCTTGATCAATACGCCAATCCCAATAATCCCAATGCCCATTATCATGGTACAGCCCAAGAAATTATTGATGATTTCGGCAAGGACTTACATATGATTGTCGCTGGCGTTGGCACCGGTGGTACTATCACTGGGATAGCAAAGCGTCTTAAAGAATACAATCCCTCAATTAAAATCATTGGCGTTGATCCTGAAGGTTCCATTCTTGGTGGTGGCACTGAAATTAAATCCTATCAGGTAGAAGGCATAGGTTATGATTTCTTCCCAGAAGTATTAGATAATCATTTAATCGATAAGTATATTAAAATCAATGACATCAATTCATTTCAAACTGCCAGAGATTTAATTCGAGAAGAAGGCTTGTTGGTAGGAGGCTCTTCTGGTGCTGCTATGTGGGCTGCACTACAAGCTGCAAAATCCTTAAGTAAGGGACAAAAATGCCTCGTCATTTTACCTGATTCAATTCGTAATTATATGTCTAAATTTGCCAATGAGGAGTGGATGAAAGCACAAGGATTTCTCTAATCCTTTGGTTTGCCGAGCGGAGTTCACAAAACTCCGCGCCACTTGCACTAATGAATATTATCTTAATGCAGCTGTAGATTGATTTTCTATTTGATCAAACAAACTATCTGGTTCAACTTGCTTTGTACTAATCCAACTGGCTAAAGCACTCGCCAATAACTCTTTCGTATGTTGCTCTTTCTCAGCAGGGATATCAGCAATAACTGGCGTTCTCACTGCCTGATCTAAGGTAGATAACGATAAAGCATTGGTTGATTGCGCAGGCAAAAAGGTAATATAAAGACTCATGAGTTGATTGTAGGTTAATTCGCCAGCAAGTACCATAGATAAAATTGTCTTTCGCCATTGATCGTAGGACTGTAATAACTCTTTATTATCTTGGGCTATCAGATGCATAATATCAGCAAGAGTTTCGTCCTGCTCATGGGTATCCTCGGCAGGTTTAGGCCCATTAATGGCCAACTGACCCACGTAAGCAAATTCTGTTTTATGTTTTACAGCAGGGAAATACTGCTCCCCTTGAATTTGAATCATTAAATTAAGTTTAGACATTATGCTTCTCCGTCATATACATCTCTTTTTCTCAGTTCCTTTCCTGGTTCTTTAAAAGATAAAGTAACAGTAATCCCCAAAGCATGTGCCAGAGCATTTAAAGCACTAGGAGGCAACTTGACTTTAGGATCACGTAAGTAATTTTTTGGAGTTTCAGCACTTAACCCATTAAATACCTCACGATATTTTAGAGGATGAATATATATCTCATCTACAGTCAGCTGACGTAACACATAAGCCATGCACTCAACAAGTTCTGTCTTACGAGTATTATTAAGCAATATTCCCATACGCTCTGGCAACGTCAAAAATGGTTGGCTCGCAACATATCTAGGAAAATAATGATAAAAACGCTCTAGTATTTTTTTCAAAACTGCGTCATTACCGCGCTGTGTACTATATAAAGAATCAATCAAGGCCACTGCCGCAGCATGAAACTGCTCATTTCCTACATTGATGAAGCTATACTCTTCGCGCGGCTTATATCCATGTGTTTTATTACTAAAAAAACCACTCGAAAGTGCAACCATAATGCTCTCTCCAAACCCCAATATATTTCCATTCTAATGAATCAAAATTAAGGAAATATTAACTAATTACACATCCTGGAATATAAATTTACACTTATTTTTATTTCTAAGCAAAACATCATAATAAAATAGCACTTAACATTATAATTTTATACTACGTACAATAATTTTACTTATTCGTCTTTGCAAGAGTTAAGTTTATTTATTCGATTAATATTTTGAAAATAAAAAGAATTTAGGTTTGTATGGGGCTCTTAAGAGGATAAGAAGACAATAATCAGCTATAGTAACGTGAGTTCTGCGGAAGTAATGAGAAGAAGTTCAAATTTATAAGGAATTATCTTGAACCAGTTCATACCGTATTTTTTCTGCTTGTTTATCGTACTTCTAGTAGCGTTAATTCATTGGCACCACAAAAAAAATATTTCCTAATTAAGCGTTGGCAAAAATCGTTGCATTTGAAAGAGCATTCGCAAATTTTTCATAACCTATATAAAACAAGTAATGGATTTATGTTATCGCAGAATGCGCGCCGAAAACACGACGCAATGGAGTATTCGTATGGAGAAATTGAGTTTTTTTCTTTCATCGCGCTTTTATCATTAATAAATCCAAATGAAAATACTGTATTTTATGATTTAGGCTCAGGGACAGGAAAAGCAGTAATCGCTTGCGGGATGGTATTTCCTGTAAAGAAAAGTATTGGTATCGAATTGTTTCCTGAATTATATTTACACTCCTGCCAACAGGTAGAACAATTAGCAGCCATCAAGCAATATGAGCGACAAGCCCCAAAAATTAAGTTTCGCTTGGGTGACTTTCTCGAAGCAAATCTCAATGATGCAACACTTATTTTCATTAACTCTACTGCCTTTTTTGGTCCAACCTGGGAGAAACTGTGTGTTAAAATAGATTACTTACCGCATCTCACCACAATAATTACTACCAGCAAACCCCTATCTTGTATCCATTTCAAACTGTTGAAACACACAAAAGTAAAAATGAGTTGGGGGGTAGTTTCCGCCTATATTCATACACGAAAAAACATATTGGACTAACTGTCTTGAAAATATTGAATAATTTTTTTACCCGTCTATACTTATAAATAGGTAATAATTGCTAGCCGAATCTTTACTGGTGGCACACTTTGACATATGCGACAACAAGGGGTGGATATGATTAAATCGGAACTCATTGAACACATCGCTTCTCGAATGACGCATCTTACTGAGAAACAAGTAGCTGATGGTGTAAATAGGATTCTTGAATTAATGAGTGATGCACTCATTAAAAATCAGAGAATTGAAATTCGAGGCTTTGGTAGTTTTTCTCTTCATTATCGTCCACCACGCAATGCGCATAATCCCAAAACGGGGGAAAAAGTGGTGACTACAGCCAAATATAGTCCTCACTTTAAACCAGGGAAAGAATTACGCGAACGTGTTGATGCGTCACGCGGTAAGTATGAGCTACCCGAGGAGTAACAGGCCGATTCCAATCTGAGGACGGCCCTAGGGGGCGATGCTTAATAAAAAAGCATGAGTGCCTTAAAAGTACTCATGGTGACATGGCCATTAGAATCATCAGCTCATCAATTTGCATGATCTGAATTGCATCTTAGGCTAATATCTACGTTATGCTTTGGGCAAAGTTACTCCTGTTTGTCCTTGATATTTCCCATTTCGATCACGGTACGAGACAGCGCACACTTCAGTGGCCTCTAAAAACAGCATTTGAGCCACACCTTCATTTGCATAAATTTTGGCAGGTAACGTTGTCGTATTTGAAAATTCCAATGTCACATGTCCTTCCCATTCCGGCTCTAAAGGGGTCACATTGACAATGATCCCACAACGCGCATAAGTAGACTTTCCAAGACAAATTGTAAGAACATTTCGAGGGATACGAAAATACTCCACGGTTCGCGCTAAAGCAAATGAATTGGGTGGAATAATACACACATCGGAATGAACATCAACGAAACTGTTTTCATCAAAGGCTTTGGGATCGACAATTGCTGAATTAATATTAGTAAAAATCTTAAATTCATTAGCGCAACGAACATCATAGCCATAGCTGGATACACCATAAGAAATAATTCGTCCCTTATCATTTTCACGCACTTGCCTTGGCTGAAATGGAGATATCATTCCATGTTCCAGCGCCATTTTTTCTATCCATTTATCTGATTTAATTGACACAATAGAAACCTCATGACTCATCAAAAGAATGAGTTCTATCATAAATATTGAACAAACGAAAGAATGTTTGCTTATACTTATTAGTAAGAGCTGCAGAATTCCGATAGAAATAAGTGGAAAATGGCACCCGAAGCATAATTTTTATTTCCTTATTCAAAAGGTTAAGAAGTGAAAATAAAAAAAATCGAAGAAATTGAATATCGATATGGGGAAGAAGAAAATCTCAAGCAAATTCTTTACCATTCCAAAGTTCCTCTCTTAATAAAAATCAAATCGTTTACTGAAAAATACAATTTAGATTATTTTGCAAACCTTGTTTATGGAGAAATAATCTATGATACCTATGAAAGTGATCTCTGGAAATCGTGTCAACCCGGTGATTTTAAATCCATCATGCAACAAATGGACAATAACATGCCACATCGGATTTTTGGGTTGATTCTGCCCAAGTATCTTTCAGCGGAAATTGAAAAACATGTTCCTCTTTGGCAAAAAATTCCATTTCGGCCAAGATATTTTAATAAAAATTAAAAGTTTCTTATTTCTTTGGTGGAAAAGGCGCTCATACAGAAATGCATTTTGACAGAGAGCATTGCAGTAATCTGCATTTTTGTATTAGTGGAAAAAAGCGATTCTTACTATTTACTGAAGATCAAAGCGAAAATATTTATAAACTACCCTTTGTTGGTGATAGCTTAATTGAATTTGGTCATCCGTGGGAGTCTTTATGTCAACAATTTCCAAGATTAAATCAAGCAGAAGGATATAATGTCACGCTAGGCCCAGGTGATATGTTATTTTTGCCTAAGAACTGTTGGCACTACACAACCTATCTTGAAGCTTCAGCTGCGGCCACTTATGTTTTCTACCCGAATAAGCTTTATCAATTTTATGGATATTTTACCGGCCATTTCTTTATGGGTTATAAAGAAGCAAGTGGTCTTAAAATTGCTGATTGGCCTATTTTTAGAAAATTTAGTGAACACTATGCTATGGCAGAAGGGAAAAAAAAGTATCTATTTAAAATAATAGAGGCTCTCTCTTACGTATTTTTACTCCCGACAATAAGCATTCTTATCAAAATTTCATTATTAGTAAAACCACGCCGATTTTTTTATTAAATCCAGGGGCTCAACTAAATTAGAAACAACCTCAATAATTTCTAATAAGTGCTATCCATTACTTCTTTGCCGCCATATTCGCTAAAATCTCCGCTAATTCTATGGGCATTGGGAAAATTATAGTTGAATTGTTATTCGTTGCTATTTGAGATAACGTTTGTAAATAACGTAATTGCATGGCCTGGGGTTGTTGCGCTAACACCTGTGATGCTTGCAATAACTTTGCTGAAGCTTGTAACTCACCCTCTGCATGAATTATTTTAGCCCTTCTTTCGCGCTCCGCTTCGGCTTGTCGAGCAATCGCTCTTATCATACTCTCATCTAAATCCACACGTTTAATCTCAACGTTTGATACTTTAATTCCCCAGTTATCCGTTTGAGAATCTAATATCTTTTGGACATCACTATTTAATCGATCCCGCTCGGAAAGCATTTCATCCAACTCGTGCTGCCCCAGCACGGAACGTAAGGTAGTTTGTGCTAATTGGCTGGTTGCTTCATAATAGTTGGCCACCTGGATAATTGCATTCTCGGGTGCTACTACGCGGAAATAGACAACAGCATTTACCCTTACTGAAACATTATCTTTAGAGATTACGTCTTGGCTTGGCACATCCATAACGATAGTCCGCAGATCAACACGAACCACTTGTTGAATTATAGGGATAACAAGAATTAATCCAGGGCCTTTAACACGCCAAAAACGCCCTAGCATAAATATGACACCTCGCTCATATTCTCTAAACACTTTAATGGCTGATGTAAAGAACATAATGGCTAATACTAAAATAATTATTAAAACGGGCCCCATTTTTACTCTCCTTGATTCTCCAAATCCTCTTTAACTTCCAGGATAAGGCCTGATGCCTTGATTACCCTTATTGGCGTACTCGCTGCAATAAATCCTTGCGTACGTACACTCCAAATTTCGCCACGAATAATCGCCTGACCTTCCCGATCAATATCGCCAAATGCTCTCCCTCTAGCCCCTTCCAAAACAGCTAGTCCATGTTTCACAGTTTGACCTCTTGCTTTTAAAGCTACGCCTAACAGCACTATAAAAAGAAGTATATTTATGAACGCCATTATCCATATCACTGACCAAGCAATCCGATACATTTGATTATGAGTATCAAATAGCATAATAGATCCGATGACAAAAGCTATAGTACCACCCCCACCTAAGGATCCATATGCAGGTATAAATGCTTCTGTAATAATAAAACCTATACCTAAAATAATGAGGAAAAATCCTGCGTAATTGATTGGCAATAATTGCAATGCATAGAAAGCAATACATAAAGATATAGCGCCAATTACCCCCGGTAATACCTGTCCTGGATTAACTAATTCAAAGAAAATGCCATATATCCCAAGCAAAAGTAAAAGATATGCTAATGTTGGAACAGTGATCAATGATAAGAATCGCGTACGCCAATCGGGATTAATAATCTCTATAATTGGGTTATCGGTATTTAATATCATCTTTTGATCATTTTGGATCACTGCTATGCCATTTAATTGGGATAAGAGATCTTTTTCGTCCTTTGCAATGTAGTTTATTACTCCTTGTTTTAAAGCTTCTGTAACAGTGAGTGTAGACGCATTTAAGACTGATTTTTGCGCAAACACAGGGTCTCGTCCTCTTAGTTGTGCTAGAGTGCGCATGGTTGCCAGCGCATCATTAGCCATCTTTTCCTTTCTTGTTGATTGTTTTTTTGTATCACTTTCATCTGTAAATCCTATTTCATTTAAACTCACAGGACTAGCTGCACCTAATTGTGTTCCAGGTGCCATTGCAGCCAATGTGCTGGCATAAAGTAGGTAAGTTCCGGCGCTTGCAGCGCGCGCACCTTTTGGACTGACGTAGGTTACAATAGGTACTTTGGATGATAAAAATTTTTGGATTATAATTCTCGTTGCTTCATCAAGCCCGCCAGGGGTATCAAGAGTAATTAAAATCAAATCTGCATGTTGTGCATTATCAATATTACGAACGATGTAATCTACTGTAGCAGGGCCAATTGCTCCCTTTATATTTAATTCAACTATTCTTGCCGCATAAGCATGTGAACTGTAAATAAATAAAATAAAGAAGAGAATATTAAATGCAGATATCCTTATAGATGTTGGCACCGATATAGATCTTGGCATCATGTGAATTTTACCCACACGCTAATCCCTTTCAAAGATCCCATAAATTAAAAGATAGCACAAATTAACTCATTATTAGGGTCAACAGACCCTAATCTTATTGTTTATCAATGGATTTTGACTCGACTGATTCTAATCAGAAACGATCATCCTCAGAGTTTTAGAACGTTAACACTTGGTGATTTATCGGGCCTGGGCGCCTACGAGCACCCAAGCTGTTTATGTTTTACTAGAAATAAACTCCAATTTGCGCAGATACGGTATCTGCAGTACCTCCTGTGCCTAATGTAGGTGCATTTACAAGACCCGGAGGAGCCGCTCCATTAGCAAAATCATTTACGCTATAATCTATTTCATGTCGATACTCAATGCTTTCTACAGTATCCTTCCAAATTGAGATGTTAAATACACCAATAAATCGCTGTTGGGGTAAATTCAGCGCCAGAGCATCCTTAGTCCATTGATAACCCACACCAATAGATGAAGGTCTATTGAATGCTCTAAAAGTCATATCAATCTCTGTTTGTAATGCCTGTGGTTTTGCACCACGTCCGTTAAAACTTAGATCCTGCGCTCTAAATGCCTGTGTTGCACCAACCCATTCCGCTGCAAAATTGAACCGGTCGTATCCCATATTTCCATAAACATCAACCGCTTGGGTTTTACGCACGGCTTCGTTTCCATTAAGTAAGGAACCAAACCCACCAAAAGTACCTGGATTAGCTGCCGTATTTTGCATTCCTGCTGCATCATCTATGGAGCTAATATAACTTGCCCCTACCTCACCGCGAATCTCATTGAATGCAAAACTATAACCTGCATTCGCACCACCTACTCCAGCTCGCCCTAAGGTCGTATCACTTCTATATATATAGGTTGCAACAAATGGCCCCGTATCTTCCTGAGACTTGTAGCCTAAGATGAACGGCCTTGTCTTCGTTCGTGCTAGATTTAACGTTAATGGTGCACTGATCATCGAACTTGAATAACGCCCAAAAGGTACATATAACTGCCCTGCAGTAAAATAAAAGGGAGTTTTATCTAAGTTACCAATATTTACAAAACCCATATTCAGGTTAAATGCAGAGTTGTTAATTCTTGGCCCCACATCTGGAGGGTTTGAATCATAAGCAATTGCAATATAAGCCTCAACATTTTGGTTGAGTGCAGCTGCAACATCCACTTCACTCGATCCTAAAGTCAAATCCACATTTGTCCCACCAACATAGTCACTGTTCATCATGCCTACGGGTTCCGCTTTACCGCTAATTGCGATTATGGGTCTCTCGGGAATGGGATAACCTATAGTTTGATAGGCTCTATATAATTTACGACGTTGCTGCATTAAACGGATATCACGGTTAATACTTGAAATATTAACGATATAATCAGACCCATCGAATGCAGGGCGATCTCCTAAGTATGGGGAAGCTACTACAGGGGTTCCAGCAATATACGTCACTACACGATTATCTGCAACTAAGGCAGTGGGATAAAATCCTATAGACTCTGGATGTTCTTCTGGCGTATGAACTGAAATACTTGATGAATGATATTTGATCATTTCATCTTTCTTACTACGAACATGAACCTGTTTTTTAGCAGACTTTGACACAGTTTTTGTGACAACTGGCTTTACTGTTTTACTTGTTTGCTTCACTTTATGAGCCACTACCTCTTTTTGTAATGCCTCTAATTGCGTTTGTAACAGTTGGGCCTGTTTTTGTAACAGTGCTATCTGGCGTTGTAGTTGTTGATCATTTTCTGCATAGAGTGGTGATGATAAACAGATCAAAGCCAATAAAACCATTTTGAACTTCATGTGGTACTCCTGTTTATTATTTTTACTTCCACAGCGGGAGGGGGTGAAATTATATCTTGACAAATAAAAACTGACTAGACATTTTATTATAAATTTGCATAATTTTTGTAACTATAAATCAAAAAAAACCCATGCCAGATGGGTTTTTATTTTGACTTTAATTTTTGAATAAAAAAGAACCAATAATTACGCATCACCAACGAGCTTTAGTCCAAAATATGGACCAAAAAGTCCATAATCAACTGGGCGAACGGGGCCTACTAAATTTGCGAAGGATTGAGCCTCCAATACGTGGAAGTAATTAATTGCTTGATAACCTACTTGAACATTGGCTACTCCTATAGGAGTAGCATGAGCATAATTAACCCCAAGCTTCGCCTCCAAACTAGGGACTATGCCTTTTTTACGAAAAAAAACTTGCTCAACAATAGCATCAAAGGGAGCCATGACAAAACCAGCTTGGTAACGATTAGTTCCATAAAGTATTGATCCCGCCCCATTAGCAGTGATGCTTAGTGCGTCCGTGATGTAGTATGAGTAGTCTAGCCCAACAGCAGGTCCAAATCCTTTATAATTGGTGTTATTAAATTTACTCAAAGGATTGCTTGCTAAAATTGGAATTGGGAGTTGTTGCGTTATATAATAACTCGTTGCTGTTGATTGTATGTTGGCATACTGTAACCCCCCATAGAAACGGATCTTGTCTCTAACACTCAGGTTAGTATATTGTCCCATGACTATATTTACTTGATCAATCCTATTAAAACTTGTTAATTCAAAGGGCGTAGGAAGAGGTGGTAATCCTATTGCCGGAATGGTAAGAATTCCAAAAAAATTAGTTGGATCTATAGAACTACTGAAATGCATCCAATTAACACTAATATCATTTCCTGTGTTGAAGTGATAAGAGCCTTCTAAGCGGTATCCCCAATTCCATTCATTTTTTACCTCTTTATTTAGAGGTGCAGTACCTGGTTCAAATGCTTTTTCACTACCATAAACGGATCTCAAATAGAGAGCTTGTGCACTAAAGTCCCAAAGTTTTGCCTCGCAAGGAACGGTAACATTACCGGGGGTACAAGCTGGGCCCATAGTTCCGGCGATAGTTACATTTGCTGCCAATCCTAACACAGCGATAGTTACTTTTTTAAACATGAATACTCCATCAAAAAAAAAGCCCATCTTTCAGACGGGCTTTACAAAATCTTAATCAATTAAGAAATTAAACGTTTCCTACATATTTCAGACCGAAGTAAGGACCTGCAGCAGAAAAGTCAGTAGCTGTAGTTTGTAATACAGTTGTATTTAATGCATGGATGTAGTCGAACCACATGTAACCAGCATCTAGAGTTAAGTCACCTTGTGCCATTGCATAAGTATAGCTAGCACCTAACTTAGCTTCTAATTCAGGAACAACTGTTGTTCTAGTTCCAGCGATGTTTAAGTCAAATACTTCACCACCAGCGCTTGTGAATACGTCAAGGTCGTAACCATGCTTAGCACTACCAACTAATAATGCAGCAGCTGCTTTAGCATAAATTCCGAAACCGTTACCAAACACATAGTTCATGTCAATACCAGTACGTGGACCGAAGCCATTGAATTGGGTATTTCCACTGAAACGAGCAAGGAAATCATCAGCATCAGCATCTACGTCAGCAGCAAATGCATGAACGCTTCTCTTAATGCTTGCGAATTGGAAACCGCCATGGAAACGGATTTTCTTGTTAGCGCTGACGTCAACAAATTGACCCATTTCACCGTTAACTGCATCCCATCTGTTTTTGTGACCAAAACCAATTGCTAAGTCTGGTGCAAAATCTGGAGTAAATGTGGTGTTGTTCCAGCTTGTATCCAGGTGATACCAAGTTAAGGTAATATCATTTCCAGTGTTGAAGTGATATGAACCTTCGATTTGGAAACCCCAGTTCCATTGTGCATCTAAATCAGTATTGATAGAAGCACCAGCTACAACAGGGTTAGCTTCTATACCTAGTGAAATATTATTATCAGTCATTGTTTGCAAGACTAATGCTTGGCCACCAACATTCCATGCACTGCTTGGGCAAGGAACAGTCACGTTACCTGGGGTGCAAACTGGTCCCATGGTGCCAGCGAATACTGCACTGCTACCTAAAGCAAGAACAGCTAACGCTGTTTTTTTCAAATTTAACATGCTTATCTCCACTTTTTATTATTATTTCCGTTCGTTACCAATTTAAATTGTTAGCAACGGTACGCGTATTCGCTCTATTACCGAGAGCGTACCTTGCTCAATTATCTTACCGGACCTTTATAAAGTCAACAGTATTAATTAAATTTCTTAAAATGATAGCGAATTAAATGTTACCTATATACTTCAAGCCAAAGTAAGGGCCTGCAGCAGCAAAATCAGTAGCTGTAGTTTGTAATACAGTTGTATTTAATGCATGGATGTAGTCAAACCACATGTATCCAGCATCCAGTATTAAATCACCTTGAGCCAATGGATAATCATAGCTAGCACCTAACTTAGCTTCTAATTCAGGAACAACTGTTGTTCTAGTTCCAGCGATGTTTAAGTCAAATACTTCACCACCAGCGCTTGTGAATACGTCAAGGTCGTAACCATGCTTAGCACTACCAACTAATAATGCAGCAGCTGCTTTAGCATAAATTCCGAAACCGTTACCAAACACATAGTTCATGTCAATACCAGTACGTGGACCGAAGCCATTGAATTGGGTATTTCCACTGAAACGAGCAAGGAAATCATCAGCATCAGCATCTACGTCAGCAGCAAATGCATGAACGCTTCTCTTAATGCTTGCGAATTGGAAACCGCCATGGAAACGGATTTTCTTGTTAGCGCTGACGTCAACAAATTGACCCATTTCACCGTTAACTGCATCCCATCTGTTTTTGTGACCAAAACCAATTGCTAAGTCTGGTGCAAAACCAGGAGTAAATGTGGTGTTGTTCCAGCTTGTATCCAGGTGATACCAAGTTAAGGTAATATCATTTCCAGTGTTGAAGTGATATGAACCTTCGATTTGGAAACCCCAGTTCCATTGTGCATCTAAATCAGTATTGATAGAACCACCAGCTATAACAGGGTTAGCTTCTATACCCAATGTAACATTATTATCAGTCATTGTTTGCAAGACTAATGCTTGACCACCAACATTCCAGCCAGTGCTTGGACAAGGAACTGTTACATTACCTGGGGTACAAACTGGCCCCATAGTCCCTGCGAAAAGTGAACTACTGCCTAAAGCTAAAATTGCCAAAGTTGTTTTTTTTAAACTTAACATGCTTATGTCTCCGCATAAATTATTATTGTATTTCTATAGTCATTGATAACTCTCTACTAGGAGTTGTCATTAGCATGCGTTCGTCGCTTCAGGTCGATGCATGCAACAGTGTTGAGTATTAGCAGTGGAGTGGAATATGTCAAGAAAAATTATTAAAAAAAATAATAATTTTCAAGTAGATATATCTTTTTTGCGCATCAAATATTTTTTTTAATCAAAATGAAAAAAATTAATATTTTTCAGAATAAGTCCATTACTCATCAGTCCAAATAGGAATAAACATTATCATTCTGCGTCTTGAAGAGTAATTCGTGTTATCCTTAGTACTCTACAAAATTACGAGATTTTTATGGTACAAATGTTACGTATTAATCGTCCTGACGATTGGCATGTTCATCTCAGAGACAATGAAATGTTACAGCACACTGTAATAGGTAGTGCCAAACATTTTGCCCGAGCACTAATCATGCCAAATCTTAAACCAGCACTTACCTCATTGTCTTCAATTAATGATTATAGAACTAGAATTCTTGCCGCCTTACCCAAAGACAGCACTTTTGAGCCTTATATGACTTTTTATTTGAACGATTCGGTAGATGCCGAAGATTTAAACAAGGCCGCACATATACCTTATATTTTAGGAGCAAAACTCTACCCCGCTGGCGCAACAACCAATTCTGAGGCTGGAGCAAAATCACTTACTGCTCTCTATCCTCTTTTTGAAGTATTACAAAGCAATAACTTGGTACTGCAAATTCATGGAGAGGTAACTCACAGCGATATTTTTGAGCGGGAGTCCTTATTTATAGATGAATATTTAAAGCCTATAGTCAGCAATTTTCCACAGCTAAGAATAGTGTTTGAACATATTTCGACTCAAGCTGCTGTAGAATATGTACTGCAAGCGCCAAAAACAGTAGCAGCCACAATTACCCCACATCATTTATTATATAATCGTAATAAATTGCTTGTGGGCGGAATTAGGCCACATTATTATTGCCTGCCCATTTTAAAGCATGAAAAAGATCAAAAAGCATTACAAAATGCTGCGTGTAGTGGAAATCCAAAATTTTTTGCCGGAACAGATAGTGCCCCCCATAGTGTAGACACAAAAGAAAATGCTTGCGGATGCGCTGGAATTTATTCGGCTCCATTTGCCTTGAGTTTATATACACAAGTGTTTGATGAATTAAATCAACTACAACACTTGAATCACTTCCTAAGTCAATTTGGAGCTGAATTTTACCAATTGCCTATTAATCAGCAGCAAATTGAATTAATTAAATCACCACAAACAGTACCCAACTTTTTACCCTTAGGTTTGCGTCACGTTGTTCCTATAGCAGCTGGAGAAACGATTCAATGGAGAACCCATGAATCATAATCCTTTATTCGGCATGCATATAAAAGAACGGTTTCGTGGCTTTTTACCTGTAGTTGTCGATGTGGAAACTGCTGGGATTGATCCACATAAAAATGCATTACTAGAAATGTGTATCGTACTCATTCTAATGGATGATCAAGGTAAGTTTTATCGAGGAAAGAGCCATTTCGAACATATTTTACCCTTTCCCGGCTCGGAACTCGATCCTAAATCACTCGAATTTAATCAAATAGATCCCTTTCAACCATTACGCTTTGCAATCGATGAAAAAACTGCCCTAGAAAATTTATTCCATCCGATTTTTGCGGCAATCAAAATGTTTCAGTGCCAACGTGCTGTTTTAGTAGGCCATAATGCATGGTTTGATTTGTTGTTTATAAAAGAGGCAATAAAGAGAACCGGGGTTAAATCGCCATTTCATGCGTTTACTTGTTTTGATACAGCAACCTTAGGTGGTTTTATTTACGGGCAAACGGTATTAGCTAAAGCAGCTCAGGCGGCCGGAATTACTTTTGATGCACAAGAAGCTCATTCAGCAATTTATGATGCAGAGAAAACAGCCGATTTATTTTGCCATATGGCAAATTTGTGGCAGGAACGACAAGCAAAGACAAAGCCTGAGTAAGAGCAACTCAGGCTGCAAATTTTATAATGAATCAGAATGCTCTGATAAATATGCGGCAACACCTTCAGTAGAAGCGGTCATGCCTGCTTTTCCTTTTTGCCAACCAGCAGGACAAACTTCCCCATTTTCTTCAAAGTGCTGTACAGCATCAACGATTCTTAGCAGTTCATCTATGTTACGTCCAATGGGCAAATCATTGACAATTTGTGAGCGAACTATACCGTTGGTATCAATAATAAATGCGCCACGGAAAGCAACGCCTGCAGCAGGATGCTCCACACCATAAGACTGACAAATACTATGAGTCATGTCTGCGACCATAGTATAACGAACAGAACCAATACCCCCTTTGTTCACTGGAGTATTTCTATACGCATTATGAGTAAAGTGTGAATCAATAGAAACAGTAACCACCTCAACATTACGGCTTTTAAACTCATCAATGCGATGATCTAAAGCAATCAATTCAGAAGGGCAGACAAAGGTAAAATCCAAAGGATAAAAAAATACAAGACCATATTTACCTTTCAAATGCTCGTGTAAATTAAATTTATCCACAATTTCACCATTTGCCAAAACAGCAGCCACAGTAAAATCAGGAGCTTTTCTTCCCACTAATACACTCATTCTATGCTCTCCATTAATTATTATAATTATGTAGTTTCTTTAGAGCCTGTTGACAATTCCTATATCTTAGCAAAATGGGGCGCTGGCATTAATAGGCTATACGTTACTACTCTAAACCACATCATTTTGGCTCAATCTAAGGAGTTGTCAATAAAACCTATGTTATGCAGCAATTGCGTCACGCAGCATGGTTTCTAATTCACCTTGTTGAAATAACTCAGCAATAATGTCAGAACCGCCTATCAACTCTCCTTTTATATAAAGCTGTGGAAAGGTAGGCCAATCAGAGAACTGAGGTAAAGTTTGACGAATATCGGGATTAGCAAGAACATCTACATATGCAAAATCAACACCACACGCCTCGATACATTGGACTGCGCGTGCAGAAAACCCACATTGTGGCATCTTCGGTGTACCTTTCATATAAAGCAAAATAGCGTTTTCAGTTATTTGCTTTTTAATTTTATCTAAAGTATCCACTCACACACCCTTTAAGTAATAAATTTAATGACGTCATTATTGCGAAAACCTATCAGCTCACAATCAATAATATTTTGGCACGTTAGCTTAACAGATCTTTGATCAAAAGCCAACCAACAGCCCATTTGATCAAATAACATCCAAAAATAAATTATCAAAGTATAGTCCAATTAATCTAAATCGTTACAAGCAATTACAAAAGCTTTTTTGTTAAATAGGGATAATCTTCATTGAATATCACCATCTACCTGCTAAACTTAGCGCAAAATAATAAATTAGGAGATTAGGATGACCTTTACACTACCTGAATTACCTTACGCAAAAAATGCGTTAGAACCCCATATTTCGAGTGAAACGCTTGAATACCATTATGGCAAACATCATCAAGCTTACGTGACTAACTTAAATAAACTAATTCCTGGCACTGAATTTGAATCCATGAAATTAGAAGAAATTATTAAAGAATCAAAAGGAGGAATATTTAATAATGCGGCACAAGTATGGAATCATACTTTTTATTGGCATTGCCTAAGCCCAAATGGTGGTGGAGAACCTCAAGGAAAAGTTGCTGAAGCAATTAATAAATATTTTGGCTCTTTTGATTCATTTAAAGAAAAATTTACCCAAACCGCAATTACAACTTTTGGCTCGGGTTGGGCGTGGCTTGTTCAAGACAAAGCTGGTGAATTAAAAATAATCAGTACTAGTAATGCTGGCACACCGATGACCGAAGGATTAACCGCACTGTTGACCTGCGATGTGTGGGAACATGCTTATTATATTGATTACCGTAATGCTCGACCAGATTATGTGACTGCATTTTGGAATTTGGTAAATTGGGATTTTGTAGCTGATAATATGAGGTAGGTACCTTTTACCCTGTCCTAAAGAAAGAGAACGGTAAATGGTGTCCACTTAAAAATTGATGCGTTTACGTATGTCTGAAGGTCTAAAAAGCAACAAATCTTGCTAGAATGCTTCTTCCTGCAGCATACCGATCAATAGACCCCTGCTGTTGCAGAGGGTGACGCCCTCCCAAAACGTCACCTTCTGCGATAATATGAAGCTCTTTTATACTGAAATGATTCACTGTATTACTCATATAATCTTTTTTCATAGCAACATAATAGCCTATTGAATTTTTATTCTCATGTAGCGCAGGAAAGAAAGTTGTGGCTATAATGTGGGCTATTACTAGCTCTTCCATAAAAATAAGAAATAATCTATTTAAAATGGAAATCCTTAAGTTTTAAAGGAAAAACATTATGGCTTTAATTACAAGTTACAATCCTATGCCAATAACGTTCACACATGGAGAAGGAGTTTGGTTGTATGATGAACAAGGTAAAGCCTACCTAGACGGCTTGAGTGGGATAGCCGTTTGTGGGTTAGGACATGCCCATCCTGATGTCACACAAACAATACAACAACAAGCAGCGAAACTGATTCACACATCGAATACCTTTCATATTAAGCAACAAGAATTACTCGCTGAAAAACTCACAGCCATGACTGGCATGGAGCAAGTTTTCTTCGCCAATTCAGGTGCTGAAGTGAATGAAGCAGCAATAAAATTAACGCGTCTTTTTGGACATAAAAAAGGAATTGAAACACCATCAATCATTGTTATGGAAAAAGCCTTTCATGGTCGCACGATGGCAACATTAACCGCATCAGGAAGTCGTAAGGTCCAAGCAGGATTTGAACCTTTAGTTCCTGGGTTCATTCGTGCTCCTTTTAATGACTTAGACGCCATCCATACGATTGCAGCGAACAGAGAGGATGTCGTCGCGGTGATGATTGAACCTATCCAAGGCGAGGGTGGCATCCATGCAGCAGAAGAAAGTTACCTTCGCTCTGTCGCCAAACTTTGTGAGCAACATGATTGGATGCTTATTTTAGATGAAATCCAAACTGGAAACGGCCGTACTGGAAAATTATTTGCCTGTATGCATTACGATATTCAGCCTGATGTTCTGACAACAGCCAAAGGCTTAGCGAATGGCGTTCCAATCGGAGCTTGCCTCATTAGCAAAAAAGCGAAAGATTTATTTAAACCTGGAAACCATGGTTCAACTTTTGGCGGTAATCCTTTGGCTTGTGCGACTGCTTTAACTGTATTAGAGGTGATTGAACGAGATAAAATTTGCGAAAAAGTCACAAAAAACAGCGCGCTATTAATGGAAATGCTGATCAAAAATCTTGGTGAGCATCCGAATGTTAAAGCAATTCGTGGTAAGGGGTATATGATAGGTGTTGAACTGGATAGACCCGCCAATGATATGCGTTTGCTAGGACTTGCTAATGGAGTACTCTTTAATATCACTGCGGATACTGTTGTACGACTATTACCGCCATTGATCATTAATGAAGATGAAATCAATGAATTAGTAAACCGATTAACCTTAACGATTAATCAATTTACTCAATAATAAGAGAACACACAAAAAGTCACTATGCGCAGAATAAATACTCTGGATACATTAATAGACAACGTAGATAATGCTTTGCGTACACTATTCCCCCCAAAAAAGCGCATAGGCACTCGTCCCTCACCGGCCAAGGATTTTCCTGAGCCATCACTCTCTTTCCAAGAAAAAAAAAACATCTCCGGATTAATGCGCGTCAATCATGCGGGAGAAGTTTGCGCACAAGCACTTTATCAGGGCCAAGCCTTAACCGCACAATTAACTCATATCAGAAAACAAATGAGTGATGCAGCTGCTGAAGAAATTGATCATTTAGCCTGGTGCGAAGAGCGATTGGCCGAATTAGGCTCCCAAACAAGTCTACTCAATCCCCTATGGTATGGAGGTTCTCTTATATTAGGGGCGTTCGCCGGATTAGCTGGAGATAGAGTTAGCTTGGGGTTTGTAATGGAAACAGAACGACAAGTCTCTGCCCATTTATACCGACATTTACAAAAATTGCCAGCAAAGGATAAAAAATCACATTCCGTGTTAGCTAAAATGAAAGAAGATGAAGAGCAGCACGCAACGCTAGCTAGGGAGTCTGGGGCTATAGAATTACCCTATGTTGTCAAACTATTAATGCATATTGTATCTAAATTAATGACTAAAAGTAGTTATTATATATAGGATTCTAAGGAATGGCCTTGGTATGGATTCAACCTTTTTATTTACATTTTTTGTAATTATGGTTGCCTACGCTTTTGACTTCATTAATGGTTTCCATGATGCAGCAAATTCTATAGCTACGATCGTTACTACAAAAGTTTTGACTCCCAAACAAGCCGTGATATGGGCTGCATTTTTCAATTTTATTGCTTTTTTAGTTTTTAACCTCACGGTGGCAAAAACTATTGGCAGTGGCCTAATTGATGCTCACATTATTAATGCGCATTTTATTTTAGCCGCATTAACAGGCGCTATATTCTGGAATCTGGTGACTTGGTATTACGGACTTCCATCAAGCTCTTCACACGCTCTTATCGGTGGTTTAGCTGGCGCTGCAATAGCTAAGGGAGGTTTTTCATCACTTAAAATGACTGGTTTTGCTAAAGTAATTGGTGGTATTTTTGTTTCGCCAGCTCTTGGATTATTTGTTGCACTATTGATTACCTATTTTTTTTATACGTTTTCGAAAAATTCAGAGAGCACGCATTTCAAGCTCTTCAAAGGATTTCAATTATGTTCTTCTGCATTACTTAGTCTAACCCATGGAAGTAATGATGGCCAAAAAACGATGGGTATCATTTCGATACTACTCTTTTCAGCAGCTTGGATTGAAGGACCTTTTTATGTTCCATTTTGGGTGGTCATTTCATGTCAAGCAGCAATAAGCCTTGGGACCCTTGCAGGAGGCTGGCGTATTGTGCATACCATGGGAACCCAAATAACAAAACTTGACACTATGAAGGGTTGCGCAGCCGAAACCGGGGCAGCCATTTCTCTTTTTATTGCAACGCAATCAGGCATCCCTGTCTCTACTACTTATACTGTCACCGGAGCGATTGCTGGGGTCGGATTAACCAATGGAATTGCTGGTTCCCATTGGCGCGTTATCAGAAGAATTTTCTTTTCATGGCTCATCACAATTCCTGCCACCGCAAGCATTGCTGCAGCATTGGTATTAAGCAACATTTAAGCCATCTATTTAGAGCGAACTTAACCATATTGGCGACAAAACAAAGAGGGATGCCACAAATTTTTCAAAGACGCGCCAGAGCGTCTCTAGTGGTTACTTCTTACCTTTTGATAACTGACTGTTTTTGTGGGCAAAAGAAAAATAGACTACCAAACCAATCACCATCCAAATCACAAAACGCATTAATGTAATAAAAGGTAAATTTATCATAAGGTAAAAACAACTAATCATTCCTAAGATAGGCACATAGGGCATACCTGGTGTTTTGAATGGTCGATATAGTTCTGGTCGTTTATAGTGTAAATATAAAACACCAGCGCACACCATAAAAAATGCAAATAAAGTACCTATATTTACTAATTCTGTGAGATCATGCATCGAAATAAATGCAGCAAATAAACTCATGACAATACCGCTTAATATAATGACGCGGATAGGAGTATGTGTGTATGCATTTGTTTGAGAGAAAATCTTAGGCAACAACCCATCGCGAGACATTGCTAACATAATTCGCGTTAAACCATAAAACAACACCAGCATTACGGTAGTTAAGCCGGCTATCGCTCCCACACTAATAAAACTAGCAATTGATTTATATCCCAAAACTAACAAGGCATGACTGATTGGAGATGCAACATTTAGCGTACTGTAATGCGCAATACCCGTCAACAAACCTGCAACAATCATATATAAAAGGGTGCAAATAAATAACGATCCTATTATTCCAATAGGCAAATCACGTTGAGGGTTAATCGCCTCTTCAGCAGCAGTTGATACCGCGTCAAATCCAATATAAGCAAAAAATATTAGGGATGCCCCCTTAACAACCCCCTCCCAGCCATATGGAAAAAAAGGCGTCCAGTTTGAAGGATTAACTTCTCCAAGGGCTATCACAATAAACATTAAAATGACTAAGAGTTTGATAATTACCATAATATTATTAACCCGAATACTGGATTTAACACCCCAAGTGAGTAATGTCATCAAGATAATAATTATGGTACATGCAAGTAGATTAAAAAAACCTCCATTTTCTGGTCCATGTAAGAATGCAGCCGGGATGTGTATTTTTAGCGCCAAAAAGAAATCATTAGCATAACTACTCCATCCAACAGACACGGCAGAAACTGAAATGGTATATTCAAACAATAAGTCCCAGCCAACAATCCAGGCTACAATCTCGCCAAAACCTGCGTAAGCATACCCATAAGCACTGCCACAACCACCCAGAGAGGAAGCCAATTCAGCATAGGACAATGCAGAAAAAATACATGCAAGTCCGGCTAAGATATAGGAAAAAATCACTGCCGGACCAGCATCTGTTGCAGCAACGATTCCAGTTAAAACAAAAATCCCAGCGCCAATTATGGCGCCAATACCTAAAAGAGTAAGATCGAATGCAGTAAGACATTTGACAAGGGATGGTCCTTCTTCAAATGATTCACCAATCTCTTTTTTACGAAACAAGTCCATGTTAGTATGCTCTTATTTTTATGGTTAAACTTAACAAGCAAGAACTCTGCAAATCAATATGAGGTAAATTCGATCAACTTTAAACTGTGGTATTATCCCCTCTAGGTTATAAGTGAATGAATAAATTGACTGTACGTAATTTCATTATAGGGCTATTAATAGTATTTTCTCTAAATGCTTTTAGTAACTCGTCAACAATTTCAAATTCTTCGTCTAATAATAGTATAGACAAGAACTTGAATGTTAATACAATCAAAGTACAACCATATGACCAAACCTCAAAAGAATCAGAGTCAGCCACTGTAGAACCCAAAGGATGTAAGTATTGGCTTCCCTTATTCAAGCCTATTTGTCATCGACTCCATCAGGTATGGACGGAGGGACATACAGATCTTTACCTTTCAGGCTATGCGTGGCACAACAGATTCACTTACTCACCTGAGCGAATACGAGAAAAAAAATATAACGAGCTCGCCTGGGGTGGCGGACTAGGTAAAGGTTTTTTTGATGAAAAAGGAAACTGGCATGGCCTTTATGCCTTTGCATTCCTAGACTCCCATCGTAATGTTGAGCCCACTGCTGGATATGCCTATTTAAAAGTAGCAAATATCACTAAAGAATTTAAAGCCGGTTTAGGGTTTTCTGTGCTTATTACAGCTCGCCCTGATATCTTCCATAATATTCCTTTTCCAGGAGCAGTGCCTTGGGCTGGAATATTTTATAAAAAACTTTCACTTAAAGCCGCTTATATTCCTGGCTCCTCAACCAATGGAAATGTGCTGTACCTAGTGGGAACGTATGCTTTTGATAAATAATTAAATCAGTTTGATGCGCTAAAAGACCGAGCTTTAATTATCTTCCTGATTTTTTTAATAGGATGTGCTATGTTTTAAGTATAACCACTCGTTCTATTTTTAAAATGAAACCATTTATTGAACAAGCTCAATTTTATGCTGCCTATCACCATAATATTAAAACACGCTACACTCATTTGGCAGGGGTGCCAATTCTCATTTTATCGATCATGATTTTCTTGGGTTTTATCAAAATAATTATGCCGGGTGTTTTTGCGACGAATCTTGCGTTTCTCGCTACTTTGGGTGCCCTAGTTTATTATTTTCGTTTAAATTGGCAATTGGCTTTAGCGCTTACACCAATTCTGCTTATTCTGTTGTTAATTGCAAATTGGTTTAGCCAAGATGGGCCAACCCCCTTTGGCGTTTGGTTTTTTATTCTCTTTTTTATCATAGGGTTAGGTCTTCAATTATATGGGCATTATTTGGAAGGGAAAAGGCCTGCTTTTATGGATAATTTCAGTCAAGCCCTAATTGCACCTTTGTGCCTGGTTGCAGAACTGTTTTTTATGGCCGGATATATGCAACCTTTAAAAGAACAAATGTATGGTTCTGAAGAAAAAGTCCTTTAAGATGAAAGCCTTAGATACTTGATGGACGGATCAACGGCTAATAGTGTTGAAAATAGGCGTTCAAAGAGAAACGGAAAATAGGGCGCGTTTATCTTTTTGTCAGCTCGTTTTTTTAAAAGTATGTCTCTTAAATAAAGTGGACTTTCATATAAAATGTAATAGTAAATGGGCAGTGTAAACGCCATATATTTTTCCCAAAATAATTCATTTCCTACCCAATAATTGCAGTAAGCAGTGTTGTTTATATCATTTTGAATGGAGAATAAATCAATATCGTATTTAAGTTGAATCAAAATACTTTGTGCCAGTTCGGTTATCCCTGAATGGTATAAATCTCCTTGTGTCCACACACTACGATGAATTGTTTCTCGTGGAAAAGGATTCACAAAATAAACATCATATCCAGGATTTTTTTTAATATAATTAAAAAAGTGCTCTCCGCTAAGTGCCGTTTTTCTTTTAAATTTCCAGGATACTGCTCCTACATATTCATATTTCTTATGCAGCAGCGCATCAAAGATTTTTTTGAATACACCATATTCACAGAGCATTGGTGCAAAGGAATCTGAATTATCATAAGGAATAAATGGATCTTCCAAGAAATATTGTTGCCTTTTTTTATAAAAAATTTGATATACCGCAATAGAAGATTTACCGCTTAAATTTTTTACATCATCATTTAATTTAGGATTTTTGAACGTATGAGCATTTGAAACAAGCGATAGATCATAACCATGCTTCGCTATATGAAACTGCCATCCTCTGTTATCTACAATTAATGGAAGTCGATCCTGAATCACTGAAACCTTTAAAAAGGGGAATCCATCATCTAATAATGTTCGCCAATGAAATAAAGTTGGATCGTACATTGTTTTTGAAGGGAAAATCACGTCACAATGTATTCCACCATGTTCTAAGTGTCGTGTCAGCTGCGTTTCATAATTTACAATTGTTTTGTTCTTATTTTTATATGGCACAATGCTACGAATAAATTTTTGAAAAATTTGAGAAGATAGAGCTGGAGTTTTCATTACTAAAAAATAACTTTGAAAATGCCTCGGTGAGCGATACTCATTAAAATTGTCCGTCAATCCAATAAAACCAGCTGATGACTGACGAATTCGTGTAATCAAGTTTTTAAACAAATCATCATTAGTTGGACCAATAATGCTGTCATTTAATAAATAAAGCGTTTTTGCATTATAAAGTTGTGGGTACTCATAAAAAATATGAGCCCAAGCTGCAAAATCAAAACCTGAATTTTGGCGAACAAATACACCATTAGTTTCTCGAATAATATCCGCGTCAATCTCTATATTTGGTTGATTCGCGGCAATAATTAAAATGATAGCAATTTTTTGTTTTTTTAAAGAATGGAGGTAATATGGGACATGTGTTTTGATGACGCCATTAGCTGCAAAGGTGACAAAAAGTGCTATTTCATCGCTGTAACTAAAAGGTTTTAAGCAGATAAGAGGAACTTTTTTCACCTTAGATTTTAAAAATATTTTCATAATCCATTTTACAGCGCATTATCGCCTGTCCTTGAATAATAAATGATTTTGTTACGTTTTAGTAGAGCGTACTTCAATGCGTCCACACGACCTAGTTAGAAAAAAGTATAATTCGTATTTCTTTTTAAACCATGATAATTTTTTCATTCATAATTTCCTCTACATCCACCTACCAAAATTTTTCTTTGAACTGTTTGTTTTTAGTAATCATGAAGCGTCCCATAATAACCCACCATATTTGCGATAGTGATGGTATTGGCATAATTGCTGCACGTGCTGTCTTTAGTCATATTCCAATTAAATATTCCTGCTAAACCAATGTAGGGTGGATAATCAGGATCACAATTTGTTTCCTGAGTATCAATTCCATTAGCAATTTGCTGTTTAGGATAGCCTATTGCAACAAGTGCATCAAAAAAATAATCTCCCCAATCACCATCACCAAAATAACTTTGAATATTAATTAAATCAAAACTTTGGGCATTTAACGTGTCTATTTGTGTTGCGACAAGCCCACCTGGTTCCTCATTATTTCCTGCAGGGGTAATGGTTAGATAATAAGGTTTGCCGTCTTGCAGTGATGCATGATTTAACGCATTCCTTAAATTAGCAATCACGCCATCGAAATTGGCCTGAGGAATAGAACCGCTCGATTCACCGATACTCTCATCATCAATATCAAGTCCATCCAGATGATTGCTGCGAATAAATTGAATAACGCTCGGTACGAAGATATTGGCACGATTCACAAAGTCATTATTAATGTAGGTCCAATCATTTTTTCCCCATCCTAATGAAATTAAAATTTTTATATTCGGATTACCAGCACGTGCTGATTGTACTAGTAAAGCCAGACGTGCAGGCTCGTCAGGCTGGCCTTGTTCATAGGTCAAAACTGCACCGTTTTGTTGTGCATAAGTATGAGCAAAAGCCACAAAAATTGCGCTAACTCGATTGAAAGGAGGAATGGGGTCTTGATTAGGAGGTAACCATTGTCCCGTACCAGAATTATAAATTGGGTAATAGGTGCCTGCGTAAGGAAGAGGAAATTGACTGCCTGGAAGTGTTTTTGTTGCGGTCACCTTAATACGATTATTTAATACTGGCACAGAACATACTGCCCCATGGTAAGCGCAAATACGCGGCATTAAGGTGAATTCAGTGCTTTGGTTGATTCCTTGTAATGAGACGATAAAGGAACAGGTTGCTCCCGCAGCCAGGGTAGTACAAGTATTATTGTTTAATGTGACTTTCAGGGCATTTGCTTTTGTACCATAATTAGGGTCAATGCTAAGACCATTCAATATTTTCGAGGTATTATTTTTAGCAGTATAAGTAATATAAGTAAAGCCGGTTTGAGACATGACAATAGGGCTCGAGCTGCTTGGTGTAATTTCAACAATAGACGCTGCTTGTGCCGCAGTCAAAGACAGCATCCACCATAAACAGTATCTTTTGAGCAGACTAGTTTTTTTCATAGAGTTCATCCTTGTTAACCAAAAGAAACCGCGCACGTAAATACGATTCCTTGTGTATAAAGATTTTTAACCGTTAACCTATCCTTGGATGTTTGTACCCAGGAATAGCCTAAGGTACCTTTATCCAGATTAAAATATTGATAGCCTGCAGACACATGATATTCCACTTGACGTTGCGTATCATGCCACAAGAGATAGTCAAGTCCAGCACCCAGCTCATAAGAAAAAGTCTGTTTTGTATGATTGTTAAAATGAACTGCTGGGGCAGCGCTTAAAAAACGCTCCGTCGGTTTTTCATGATATGCATAAAAACGATTCCAGCTTGGGCCAATTCCGACTAAAGCATAAGGCTTCAAAACATATTTTGAATAAATTGCTTTTCCTTCAACCATCAACGAGGAGCTCTTTGCATGAAAATTATAGTTCAAGGTGTCAAAAAGTCCTTCGTTGATAAATGGGAATTCAGTTCCTTTTACTTGGCCCAGGTCGAAAAAATACCCCGCAATCCCCAAGGACAACTGATAAAATGAAAACCATGATTTTTCAAAGGTATGATTTATCCCTACAGCCCAAAAGCCTTGCCCATTTGTTTTGGTATTGGTTTGGTAAGCGTTTGTAACAGCCTCATTGATTTCCACCAGCGGTTTATTTTTTAGTGCCGAAAAATTAGGGCCCCCGGAAACAAAAAAATTGATTTGGTTCGCGTTTCCTGAACAGGAGAACATAAAAAAAACACATAAAGGGATAACGAGCCTACGCCATTTAACTTCCATATCAATTTAGTCCTTTTGTGATATTTTTAAAACAGTATTATCTGGAACAATGTGCCTGTTTAAGCAAATTGGGCCATCCTGATTTTAAAACAATAATGAATCCTTTGATTGCGTTTAAAATCCTGATCGATTGTTTGAGCGCTAATATCCTGTATGGAATATTTTTCCTCAAGCGTGTGATCGAGTTTAAACTGGCGTAAATTAGTTGAAAAATACAAAATGCCATCAGGATTCAATAAGCGCATTGCGGCATTCACTAGCGAAACATGATCTCTTTGAATGTCCAAAATATCGCTCATTCGCTTTGAATTGGAAAAGCTTGGGGGATCTAAAAAGATTACATCAAATCTATCTCTGGTAGTTTTCATCCACTCACAGCAATCAAATTGCACAAACTGATGTTTCGATAAATCAAGATGATTTAACTTGAAGTTTTCCTCTGCCCAACGTAAATAAGTATGTGACAGATCGACATTAGTCGTCAAAGCTCCGGCTAAAGCCGCATGAATGCTGGCACTTGCTGTATAACAAAAGCAATTAAGAAAACGGGTTCCAGGTTGTAATTTGCTAAAACTTAAGCGCAGCAGCCGATGATCTAAAAATAAACCTGTGTCCAAATAGTCATACAAATTAACCAACAGCTTCGCCCCCCCCTCAGTAACAACCATCGTTTTCCGGCTATGATTTAGCTTTTGGTATTGGGCACTTCCTTTTTGTTGTTTGCGTTGTTTGATTACCAATTTTTCAGGGGCTAACCCTAAAGCTTTGGGAACAACTTGCATCACTTCCAAGCTGCGCTTTTCTGCTTTAGATACAGACACACTCGCGGGAGCCGCATATTCTTGTAACACCGCATAATCATTATACAGATCGATAGCATATGCATATTCTGGTAAATCCGCATCGTAGACTCGATAACAAGAAATATTATTTTTTCTTGCCCATTTTTGTAAATGGCGATGATTTTTTTCAAGGCGATTTAAAAGCATTTGTGCATGTTCAGAGACAACATTGCCCATGGCTCCTTTAAGCTCATTAGCAACGTTTATATTTAAATAGTACAGTTTACACTCCAATGCACCGTTATAGAGCGTATACTGCTTATGAGCACGTAACCCTAAAGCCTTGGCCAACATAGGGTTAGACGTCAAAACGGCAGCCTGCCAACCTTGATATTTCTCATGTAAAATTTTACCAAATTGCTGGTATAAAGGCACAAGATGAGATACATCACCTAATCGCTCTCCATAAGGTGGATTGCAGACAACAATACCCTTTTTTGTTGTGGGGTTTATCTCATTCAGTGTTTGTACATTAAAATGTACCAATGGAGCAACTCCAGCACGTTCGGCATTCGAGCGTGCCGCAGCAATCACTTTATGATCCATATCCGTGCCTAATAATGGTGCGGAGAAAATTTTAACTTGTTGCAAGGCCTCTACGCGTAGTTTTTCCCATAAGGACGCTTGATGCTGTACCCAGTATTGTAATGATTGATCCTGACGCAATAAACCAGGAGCAATATGTGCTGCCATCATTGCTGCTTCAATCACTAAGGTGCCTGAGCCACAAAAAGGATCATGCAGCGTATATCCTTTTGCCGCTAACTCTGGCCATTTAACTCGCATAAGCAGCGCTGCGGCAACATTCTCTTTCAAAGGAGCCGTGCCCGCTTTACTGCGATAACCTCTTTGATGCAAGCTGTATCCTGTCAAATCAAAACTTACAGTAATCACATCATTTTTTAAGTAGGCATGAATAAGAATTTGAGGCTTTTCTTTATCTACAGAGGGGCGTGAACAATTTAAGCGTCGAAAATGATCAACTATACCATCTTTGACTACCTGCGCTCCAAACATTGTGTTGCGTATATGCTCTGACGTACCATGAAATTCAATTGCGATGGTTTTGTCTTGTGAAAATACTGTTTGCCAGTGAAATTGCGTACAAAGCTGGTGCAAGGATTGTTCATTTCCTGCATACCCGCTAAAAAGAATTAATTGCACTCTATTTGCTATTCTTGACCAAAGACATAATTGATATACAGTCAGTAAACTGGCTTCACCATACACCCCTTGCGGACTGACACGAGTCACCAGTAAGCCTAAAGCTTTTAGCTCTTCCTCTAATAAATATTCAAGTCCTTTGGGACAGCTAATGAATAAAGAGTATTTCATGCTATAGATGACCTTAAATAGCGAAAAAGAGCCTTACTGGCGCCTAAATTCTTGTCTTTTTGTTGCTCATCCACTGCTTTTTTAATAAGTTGTCTTAAATGCTGAACATCTTCTGGGTGATAAGCTTCTATAAATTCAGTTAGTGCTTCTTTGCCTTCGTTGATTAAGCGTTCACGCCAATGTTCAACCTCATGAAATGATGCCGTTACAGCACTATCTTCCTCAAGCATACGCTCATAAACAGATAAAATTTCTTCGTAATCAGCAGCACGCATCAATTTACCAATCAATTGAGCTTGTCTTCTTTTAGCCCCATGACTTTTAATAGACTTTGCCTCAATGATTGCTTTATAAAGATTATCAGGAAGTGGAAGTAAATTCAGTTTAGTGATACTTAAATCAATAAATTTTACACCCATTTTTTGTAAAAAATCGGCTTCTCGTTTTTTTTGTGACTTACTAACTGGCTCATCCATAGGATTTGATTTTTATCTAAAATTTACATAATGATACTATATACTTCGCATCACACCAATGGGATGCTTTAAGTATAAACCTTATTCAGCCGCCACAAACGACACAGGAACCGTCGATTGTGTCAGTTTTTTGCTTGTTCGAGATCGTAAATAGGTATGGCCTACTGCAAAAAAATTATAAATCAAGATGAATATTAAAAGATCGTGCAACCAAGAAATAGTCAATTGCATAAAAATGGGAATAGTAACAAGGACACCAATGCACCCTGAAATACTTAAGATCATTGTTTTCTTTAAGGGAATTTTATTATGCTTCAAGAATACTAAAGTCGTTAATGGTTGTTGCATGGCCCCCGCCGTAGTCATAATTGGAAAAGCAACGACCGGTGAAATATTCATTAAAAACAAGACGCATTGCACCATAACAAATAATCCAATTCCAACCGATGTTAGAGCACCACAAACAACCATCGCCCCAAAACCCACGATTAATTTCCATGAATGCAATTCCGTTAGCTCCCCACCTACAGGCAATAAACGAAACTTATGTGAAATTAAGAGTATGATAATTAATGCAAAGCAGCAAACCATCGACAAGCGAATTGCCTGTTTACTGAGATGACTTACTACAAAGCCACCCACTAAACCACCAACACAAGTGCCAATAATTAGCGTTAAAAGAGTAGTTAAATCTACATCGATGAGGCTTATAAAAAATAAAGACTCAATTGTTCCTGGAATAACTTGGGCCCCATTATTTACTGCTGGCATCTCATCATCACGGAAGGTACCCATTATTTTGGCTAAGGCAACATTCACCGCAAAACTACCAATACCCACTGTATCTGCAATAAACGCGACGATGCCACTTATCCCTAATTTTAGATATTGAGTTATCGATAAAGGCTCTGAAGGCTGTCGAATAAGCTTTAAAATCATTACCGTTGCGCAAAGCAAACTTAATAAAAGAACGCTGAGCGTAATAAAAAAAATAACCATTTGACTCCCATCTTAGATAAATCAAATGCAAATTAAATCCAGCAATTATATACCAATTATATTGTTCAGCAAACAACATATAGATCAAAAAACAAACTCTATGAATCGGACAAAGGCAAAAATTAAAAGCGAGGTGATTATCTATTCAAATGCTAATAAAGTGAAACTCCCACATAGTGACCATTTTATAGTGAAAGTAAGCTCGATATAAAACATATTTTTATATCGAGCCTTTTATAGAGCGCCCAGGGTAGTTAGATCTTACACCGCGCCGTGCTCACACCTACCTGACCAAAAACAGATTGGAACATGTTCTGATCTACACCCAAATCTTTTGCAGCATAAAGCACCCCGCAGGCACCACTCACAAAATCTGAAGTAGGTGTCCAATATTTGCTATTAGCTAATATCATAATTTCATAAGCTTTTTTAATACCAATATCCTTAGACAATAAATAAAATGCTTTATTAAATATTCCACTTGCTGTATGAACAATAAAGCTTTGTCTTTCTTGAGGATTGGGAATATGTGATTTCGCATAAGCGACCAATTCTGAATAACTGATGGCACAATAAGCCCCATGACTTTGTGCTATTTTTTTATCCAGGCAGTCAGCAGAGCTACCATCTGAAGAAGGATAATCCATAAACCGCAAGGCCTTACCAAATGAGTCTCTAACGATGGTCTCTCCTATGCCCCAAGTAACTGTATCTGCTTGTAAATAAAGTTTATTATAAAGTTGCGGAAATTTTTCCAATAGATAAGCACGCGCAGCTTGGCCAGCCATATCAGATAAAGACTCATTAAGAGCCCCAGATTGATCGTGATATTCTAAGCCTGAATGCTGCTCGGTAAAACCATGAGTCACTTCATGACCAGCAACATCAAGAGAAACTAAAGGATAGAAGTCCTGTCCATCTCCAAATGACATAAATTGGCCATCCCAAAATGCATTATCATAATTTTGACCAAAATGAACACGCATCACGAGTTGCATTGGTGTTCCATCCACATGTTGCAATGCATTAACACCATACCAATCTCGATACATATCCACAATGATATGACCAAAATAATAGGCATCATTGGAGGGTGAATAAGCTCCGTTTATATTTTCTTCTACATTATTATTGCAAGGATATTGAAAAGGAGTCGCTAGAAGATCACCCCAATCCCAAGCTGAAGCAAGATTCACCAACTTTACCTTGGCTGTATTCATGATACATTGGTTGCCATCTTGCATCACATCCAAAAAAGGGAGACCGTCTTTTCCGTACCAGTACTCATGTACCTTTTCGTTGCCACCAGGACCGGAATCCATGTAGCTTTTTATATTATTCCATTGCTTTGTGATCTCACCACTTTGAGCATCTACAATAAAAAATGGCCAGGCAGGTTTGTTGTCATTTTGAGTTGTTTTAAATGATACTTGATAAACTAACTTAAGCTCATTATTTTGTACTGCCCTAATTTGTAATTCACTTTGCTCTTCATAAGTAGGCGTGTGTAAATTAAAACTAAACCAAGACTGTTTTGCGATATCAATCGCCTGCTGAGAATTAAGCGTGGGGTGGGTATTCACATGAATCTCATCGAGCAAATGTCCGTTGACCTGCGCATTCTCAATCATGATTTGCGCGCCAATCACTGGTATTCCTTGGTACATTTGTTGATAACGCGTAATAATCTCCGCATGATCTTGAGTGCGACTTACTTGCTGTAATGTATTTTTTTCTGCGCTTGAGGCTCCAGCCGCATAAGCTGTTTTTTTGGTAGGTTGTTTGAGGAAAAATTGTTTTACACTACTTAAAGGAGCCTGATACAAATCCAATTCTTTAACCGCAAAGGCATCATATGACATCAAAACAAAGGTAATTCCCAGGATTTTTTTCAACATAAAAATAGCCCAACAAACTTAGAATGGCACCATAATGTCACAATAATAAACAACTAACAAGTAAAAGAAGTTAGCCGAACCCTTTTTAAGAGCGGTTTTGCTTAAAAACCACTCTCAAAAGAGGAGCAGGAAGAAGTGTCTTGAAATTGGAACTATTACCTAAGGATTTTGACTTAAAGCGCCAATAACCCCTCCTGGACAAAATACAATTTCAAAATCCATATTGACCTGATTTTGTTGTGCTGCATCAGAGGTATTACAATTAAATGTACTTGAATGATCGTCAAAAGGATAGGAATACGCTGTTGGACAAGCATCCTTTAACCACTGAATAGATTGTTGCGGCGTTGGTGAAAGTCTAGAGGTACTCGAACCACTGCCACCATTAATCCAATCAGTATTTGAGGTATACGCCTGTTGTGTCTCCCAAGTTAAATAAGGCATCGTTGTATTCCAATCAACTGCCCCGCAACAAGTTGAATTATTATTATTGTAGCAACTCTCAAGAGATGAACCTTGCGGGGTACAAGAATAAATATCATAAGCCGTTGTCCCTGTGGGATAACTTTGAGTGGAATAGTTGGTTATAGGACTATTGCAATTAAAAACCGTGCTGGGATTCATTGCTGGATTAGCACCTAGATAAGTCACGTTACCTGAGCACAGTTGATTAATAGTCCAATATCCAAGCAAATTACCACATGCTAATACAACATTACCAGTAGATGGTGTACTTTGAAACGCCAATCCACATACATTAGGAGATGAACAGCTGCTGCAATCCGTAACCGTTGTTGTGTTCGAAACAAAATTAAACAAGGGTGAGGAGGAAGGCGCAGTATATTGCCACGAACAACTACCTAGTGGAGTTAGAGGTGGGTTATTAGGACCGGCAGGTGGAGGTGGAGGTGGATATTGAGGGGTAAAGGGAGTGTAAGGAGGTTGAATCGGCGCACCAGCACCAGAACATACATAGGGAGCTGCTGGCGAACTGCTCTGAGAAGACTGAGGTCCTAGTCCTTTTAGCTCAGCAGGAATACTGGCACCATTAATTAAAGAAACATCATATCCCCCTTGTGATGTTGAGGTAAAGGTTTCCTCTACTCGAGTGTAAGGCTCATAGACATTTCCATTTGGACATTGGGCATTTGCTCCAGAACCACAATCGCCCGTTGCACATATAAAGTTAGAGCTTGGACTTTGCTGTGAACATCCTGTTCTTGGAAAAAATTGACCATTATAAGAACCTGTTATGGTAATGGATTTGGCAGCAGACACCTGCCCATCAACTTGAGGCGCCAATAAATAAGCATCAGGGGAAGGATTTTGTGTTGGGTCAACACTACCTGATGGTTGTGAAACACCATACCATACTGGAAATGAACATTGATTTATAAAAGTAACCTTGTGTGTATAACCAGGAGCTTGCACCGTTGTAGAGGCTGTCGCGGTGGTAGTCATTGAGTCCGCTGTAACTTGTGCACTGACGCTCAATGAGCCTATGGCCTGCGGAATAACAGAGACAAGCACAGTACAACTATCGTTTGTAGCAAGAGTCGTGTTGGAACACTGATCGTATTGCTCCCCCGGCGTAATGCTTGAAGAGGCGCCTGTATAAGTATAGCTAACTGTACCTAAAGTCACTGCTGTAGCACATGGGTTTGTAAATTTAAATTGAAGCACATTGTCTGAATATTGATAAGTTGGGCTATGGAACAACAAGTTTGTAGAAGCAGACAACTGACACTGCCCTGAGCCATTTACTACCTTTGTCTCACCTGTAGGATTTACAGTATTTGCCCCGTTATTATAAGTAAACAACCCTCCTACCGTGAGATTTCCCACGGCATGTGGCGTTAATCGTCCACTAATAGAACAGCTATTACCCGGAGCAAGAGTAATCGGATTATTAATCGTTCCACAACCGTTTCCACCAGCAACAACAGACACGGTAGCGACACTTTCAGGAGTAGCTGATAGAAGGTTAGTTCCCGCTGAATTCCCTGCATAACCCATAACACTAGCTGCTCCCTTATTTGTATAGGTAACGCTAAACACAGGCTGTTGTTCTGGATTACTGAGGGTAAATTGGGTGGGTAAATTAGAGATGGCACCCACCACATTTTCTTGAACTTCAGTGACAGATGTATTTAATCTGGATAGTTTTATCACGTTATTATTGTATTGATAACTCATCTGAATCGAAGATGGAGTTGATTTACTGGCAGTAAACTGAATAATAACCTGGCATTTACCCCCAGGTTTTACCGTCACATTATTACACTTATCTGTAATAGCAAACGTACCACCAATCTTATCAAACTGGGTATGAAGAACTACCGGTCCTGGGAATCTTGGGTTCACAGCTAAAGTGTAAACCACTGAGGTTGTCTCACCTCGGCTTACTTCAGGAAAGCCTTTTTCTGGAAAAAGAGACCAAGCGACTGGATCGACCGCTGCATAGCCCTTCATTAAAAACATTGACAATAGTAGTGCAGTATTAGTGCGTATAATATCCATACTCATCCTTCACAATCGTTAGACTATAAATAAGCTCATGGGCCTACTTCAAACTACCTGTTACCTATCTCATTCCATAGCTATTCAATTAAAACCTTTTATTAATTCATAAGATAAGTTACACCAAACAAAAGGGTATTTGTTTGGTATGAATTCAATCGCAAAGATTCTCCAGCCCATGTAGACCTCCCTTTTCCTGATGAGAAATCACCGAATGACTCAAACTCATATCCTGCTGAAAATAACCAATTTGGCACGAATAAGAAATCTAAACCAGCGCCAACATGGTAGGTAAACTGAGTTAAAGTATGATTTGTATATGCGGGGCTAACTCGGGGAGTTATGCCTGGAAAAGCTGTTTCGTTAAATGCTCGAGCTTCATTAAAAGATACTCCTAATCCACCATTCACATAAGGTGAAAATTTGGAGAAATTAAATAAATTCAATTTAGTATCCGCGGTTAAAGCAAGCGTAGAAAGCTTCCAGTCATAACTGTAATTAAGGAATTCTGGCAAACTATATTGCATAATGCTATTGCCTGCATCCGCTTCAAATACATATTGTAACCGTCCGCTCAAAGTATAATGGTTTATTAATGAAGATTGTGTTGCGATTCGATTACCGATTGTCAGAGCAATAGTGCCTTGACTGGATTGATTGGTTGAGTATCTATCTACATTTGCCGGAGCCGGGAAGTTAGACCCATTGCTCACTAAAATTGACCCTAGATTTAAAGGGAAAATCGCACCACCTTGTAATTGAACAAACCACTGATTGTGTTCTAGCTGGCAATCTTTACACTTAATCTCATTATGCGCTCCATTTTTTAAAACATATTGAGTCGACGAAGGAACTTGCTCAACCTGTTTCTCATGATGGTGCGCAGACTTAGTTGCAGAAGCATCTATGGAGCTAGATTTTGTATGTTTAATACTGGTGGCTTGCGGGTGATTATGTGTCGTTGGCGCGAGCTGATGTACTGCTTGGAGTGTTTTGAAGGGGCCAACATACACTACATAGAAGTTTCTTTTCTTTTTGATCTTGGCATTATATCCTTTTGCCTGTAACTTGGATTGCATTTTCCGAGCATTCTTCTGACTTGTATAAGAGCCCAGATAAACTGTATAGGGTGCAGAGGATTTGCTATTTACCTTAGGAACATTACTCAAACCCCAGATAGTTGTTCCCGCATAGCTTAGACCACCCCCAAAATTAAGCGCTGCGACAAGAGAGGTGGTTAAGAAGAATTTTTTAGTCATAATCCATCCATAGACATTTCAAAACACAAAGTTAACTAATATATTCTCGATACCATTAAAATACAACCAATCATTAACAAAAAACGTCAAAAAACCAGGTAGTTATACAATGAATCTTAAAAATAATTTATGATAGCGCACAATCTAATTCGCCCGATATTTTTGCAATCTCTTTGGCACGCTCAAAGCGTCGAATGAATGATTGAGATAAACCGGTCGAATCTTGGATTCATTTTAGACATAGAAGTATATAAACCATTAAGGACGATGCATATGATGTTTACTCAAAAAAATACTCTACTTTTCCTCGGTCTTTGTTCTGCTTTTTCCCTGACTCATGCAGGAATAGTGGAGCGTTATGTGCAGCAAATGCAAGAAGAAAAAGCGCCATTAATTGCAGAAAAAACCATTCAACTTGCTTATTTTAAGCAATTAATCGATCACAACAACCCTGCTACGGGTACTTTTTCTCAACGTTACTATATTGATGAAACATACGGGCCTAAAGATGATTCACCCGTCTTTTTTTATATTTGTGGTGAATCTGCGTGCAGCAAACGAGCACTGAATGGAGCGATTAGAAATTATGCTCAAAAATTTAATGCCAAATTAGTCGCCCTAGAGCATCGCTATTATGGTGAAAGCCTACCTTTTAACTCACTATCAACCAATGACTTACGCTATTTAACTACAGAAGCTGCGCTGGATGATTTGGCTTATTTCCAGCGCCATTTAACAGGTGAAAAGAATTGGCATGGGAAATGGGTTGCTTTTGGAGGCTCTTATCCAGGTTCCTTGTCCGCATATTATCGCTTGAAATTTCCTTATTTAGTTGTAGGCGCATTAGCATCTTCAGCCCCTGTCATGGCCAAGGAAAATTTCATCGAATATGATGCTCATGTTACCCAAGTTGCTGGTTTACAATGTGCCAATCAAATGCGCGAAGTAGTCAACCAGGTAGAAGCAAGCTTAAGAGACACTGTGACATTTGCTCAAATAAAGTCGCTTTTTGATGCAGCCACAGTGGAAGATCCCGTTGACTTTTTATATTTAATTGCAGATACCGGCGCTGCTGCAGTGCAATACGGAATGCGCGATGCGTTCTGCTCTAGCCTTTCTGAGCATCCAACACCACTTGAAGGTTATGCATATTTTGCTAAAAAGCTTTATAAAGATATGAGCACTACGGCGGTAGAAATGACGGCACAAGGAGCAATGAGTGAAAATCCACATGATTATCAAAACGGTTTAGGGATGCGTCAATGGTACTATCAATCTTGTAAAGAATATGGATATTGGCAAAATGCGAATCCCGACCCAGCTCTTTCTACGCGCTCGTCATTGATTAATCTGGATTATCACTACAATGTATGCCAACGACTGTTCGGATTAACTGAGTCCGCCCATACGATGGAACTTAACAATACCTTTTATTTTCCCTTGATGGATATACTGGCTTCCAATATTTATTTTACAAATGGAGAGAATGATCCCTGGTCTACTTTATCTCTAGCAGAAAAAAATGGGAATGCGATTAATCCAAGATTGACTTATCAATTAATTCAAGGGGAAGCTCATTGCAATGATTTACACAGCCCCTCATCGGTTGACTCTGATTCGCTAAAGGATGCACGAAAAAAAATGGAATCCTTGTTAACCGAGTGGCTTAGATAACGCGAGTTCGAAATAAGAGCCAGATGATAACTTGATTTTTTATGTCGATCGTTAAGTAGCTCAAGGCAAACGCTCTAAAGCCTGACACTTATCTAATACATCAAGAAAGTCTGCGGGAGACAACGTTTTTATTTTTTCGCTAATAGGCAATTGAAGGATATGCGGGGGTATTTCTTGTACCCCTTTATTTTTAGCTCCTGTACAATCTGGGTATTTAACGCCTTAATCGCTGTAACCGTACACACCCCTACGAATGGAGAACAAATAAGCATAGCGCAACTTCTCTCTTTAGCGTGGCAAGATTTCTCTATGGAAGTCCCAGAGTGAAAGTCGCCATGATGAAGAGGTCCAATTAACTCCGTATCATGGATTTCACGTTGAAGCAAAGCAAATTTATTTTCTAGCTGTTGCAACCAATCATCCCCAAAATATTTTTTTAAGTCCGCTTTTATTTCATCATTTTGAATTAATTTATCCAACTTAATTCTGTATTCTTCACTATACAAAAACTCGGTTAAAACAAATTCGTCTTTTCGATAATTCATATTTGGTACCATGGGAGCGCCTTTCATTGCCTTAATTTCAAAAACCATATATGGATAGGCAGTAAGCTCTTTAGAAAAACCCTCCTCTGATGCCTTTTTTGCATCCTTATAAATTTGGGACAAAAGAGAAGAATCAATGAATAAATCTATACGTTCAAATAGCGACAAATCGGACACCAAAGATGCAAGGTCAAATAAAGCGCCACGTTTGGCTAAAGTTATATTTTCATATTGGCTAAATCGGATTTCATCCCAGTGTCTCGATTTAAACGTTACATGTCTTAACAAGCGGTTCAGATTAAAGCTGATCCCTGTATCTTGTTGTTTTAACTTCCCCAACTCCAGTAACTTTTTGTTTAATTCCATATTGCCTATCGATTTTTCTAAAAAAACAACAACGCGATTTTTTTCCTCAGCACCTAGCTCATAATGTGGCTCAGAGTGAGTGATTATTTTATCCAATAAACATAGGTCATTTAAATCATCATTGCTCAATCCGATTGCTTGAATTATTTCTTCTCTTTTCATAAATCACCTGCTTCAACAAATGAGTAATAACGAAGCATAATTTCTTCTACTAAATTATTAACGAAATTAATAAGCATGCTAGGAAATAATTCATCATTGATATTTTCTTGAGCTTGAAAAAGTAAATATTGCTGAGCAATAAAATTGATCATTTCACTAATTCGCTCGGGTTTGGCCAAATAAAAAAAACAATCCGGTAATGCGATCACAATTTTATTAATTAATTTCTGAGCATCAACATCTGAAATACCAAGAACAAAAGATATGGCAGAGGTTGTATGATATTTAGCACGTATATTTGCTTCGCAATATTGATCGACAATATTATAAATTTCTTTGGCTGATTGCTCTTTTCTTGGGTGCATAGGCATTGCTCCTATTCACTTGCATATATCCATCTAAAGTTATCCCTACTAATCCATTTTAGACCAAATTTCTGAAAAACCTACTTCAAGAAATTAATCATGATTGAATTAGATCTCAGAATCTACCACTGCGGAAATCATCCATGGCTTGTATTATTTCTTCCTGATTATTCATCACAAAAGGCCCATGTCTCATTATAGGCTCATGAATTCGAGCAGCTGCAATCATAATACATTGGCAGGCAGTCTCACCTCGTAAAAATAACACATCGCCTGAACCTAATTTTGCCAGAGTGTCGTGTTGAACCAATTGATCATCAATATGAACGGTTCCCGAAATCACCAGGAGAATAGCCTGATAATCATTGGGAATATGTTGTTGTACACTCGCGCCAGGAGGCAAAATAATATCAAAGAATAATGGATTTGTTGCAATACCATTAATGGGCGAACTTGTACCTATATCCGTTTGACCGGCAATAACCTTAATCTGAGCGCCAGAATCATTGGTTTCTATGGGTAATTGCGCACCTAACATTTCTTGATACCGTGCTGGCTTCATTTTTTCTGCTGCGGGTAAATTCAACCAGAGCTGTAATCCATGTAATCGACCATTCGCGGAGGGCATTTCTGAATGAATAATTCCTTTTCCAGCGGTCATCCACTGAACATCTCCTGCACTAATAACTCCTTTATGGCCTTTGTTGTCTTCATGCGTAATACTACCATCCAGCAAATAAGTAATCGTTTCAAAACCACGATGAGGATGATCAGGAAACCCTGCCATGTAGTCCAATGGATCAGCACTATTGAAATAATCAAGCAAGAGCAGAGGCTCAAAATCATTGGTTCGCTCTATACCAATATATCGCTGTAATTTCACACCAGCGCCCTCTCGCACTAAAATACCTTTAATTAATCGCTCTACTTTAATTTCGCGCATGAATACACTCCATGTTGCACTGGACTCTAAATTCCAAATCTCTCCTATAGCATAGCCCAAAATAACTAAAATTTTGAATTTAACCTACCAAAATTGCAATTGATTAATAGCTAGATCACAACCGCATAGATTTGTCGGCTTTATTTGAGTATTAATTTTTATTGGATGACATCCTCATTTTCTCGCGTTAATTGATTAAAAACTATCACATATTTGCACAATATATATCACATATAAATAGAATGAATTGTACAAATAATTCTCATGGTGATTAAATTATAAAAACAAATGATTAAATACAGAGGTACTGTATTATGAGTATAAAACGAGTTGTTAATCGGGAAGATGATCGAATAATTAACAGACTGAATCAGTACATTGATCAATACAATCAAATGGAATTAAAACCCGGCGCTAAAATATTATTACAAAAAATTGATGCAATGAGAACTCAGATTTATTCGGATCTTGACCTAAGGAATCAAGGTAATTTTATGGAGTGGTATCTTACTGATCCGATTAGGAGCGAAATAGCACACCAACAATTAGGTCAAGATAGAAATCTTATTTTTATCCAGGATTCAAAAAGCCAGATAAAAATTTAACGCGCTCTAATTGGGAAAAGATGACTAAACCCATGTTAGGAAAGCGTTCTGAGAACTACTGTAAAATGGATAATCTTATTCATGATGTGGAAATGGCCAGTCAAAAATTGAAAACAGAACCTGGTCCTCAAGCTCTTTTGAATATGAAAGATACGTTGCAAGCATTACAAGCTCAAACTCTGTTGCTCATAAATAACGACATTGATCACAATAAGCCTAATATGAAGAGAAATTTCGAGGCCCTTCTTAGTACAACAAATCACCTTTTAAAGGAATTACTCACTAACAATCCAAAGCTAATCAATGTTCCCAAGCAGAAATATCACTCTTTAATTCAATCTTTGATTGCGGAAAACTCAACGTCTCAGGAAGATATTATTCGAAGGCTATCCACCACCCAAGAACCACAATCACTAAATGGATTCGATGTCATTTATCTTGGGGGCGGAAATAATAAAAACTGGCTGGCTAGGAATGAAGAAACCGGGGAACAATGTATTATAAGATTGGAAAAAGCGGATGATCCTAAAACGGATTATAATTTAGTAGAGGAGATGAAGAACGATGAAACCATCAAAAACAATCTTGCTCAAGATTATTTTTATTGTCCAGTAATTTTACCCGCTCAGCGAAAACACTATGTAGACCGTCCTGTAAATGTCGCCGTTTCAGAGTTTTGCCAAGATGGCGACATTCGTAGTCATCATTTGAGAACAATCGCAACTACACCAGAAAACGATAAAAACAGTACTCGTTGTTCTGGGACACTTAACGCAATAGAGCAAATAGCAAAGGTTGCGTCTGATTTTAATAAAAAAGGTATGGCCTATATGGATATTAAGGCAACAAATTTTCTCAGAAGAGACAATGAACAATTGATAACAGCAGATATAAAATCTGTTGTCCGAACAAATGAAAAAAATCAAGTTTCTCGAGGCGATATCAGCACTACCTTTGTGCCACCAGAACACTATTTTGGAGATGAACAGTATCTTGAGACAGATTCTTACATGACCTATCAAATCGGCTTGGTTGCATACGATTTAATGGTCAGTACCGAAGAACATGATGCTCAGAATATCATTTTAGATAAGCTGGCACGGAAAGAGCCATTAGATTTTGATTTACCTGTTTTTAATACACCGGAAGGTAAAGAAGTTAAAGTATTCATTGAAACCATGCTCGATTCGCAACCTGATTATAGACCTTCTCTAAATATGATTATGGGGATAGCTCATGATTTGAGAGTGCGGCACGGATTTGTTTCTGAAATAAGTGAAGGGGTAAAACAAAATGACTTAAAAAATGAACATGCTAATGAATTAACTGCTAGCCAAGTTATTTCACAACAAACCCCTAATGCGGAATCTAGCAATAAAAATAGAGCAACTCAGGAGTTTTCTACACAGTTTAAGAATGAGTATCAAAACATTATCCGAAGAACAGCAGAACCAGTTGAAGAACTTTTAGAAGAAGAACAGGAGCAAACCACGGTTCTTAGCCGATAAAGTGATGCATCGTAGGAAAAAATTTAATATTTGAAACATTATTTTGCCAGACTTAATGAACCGGAGACAAGATGGTTATCTGGCAATTGTGGTGATTATCTTAACGAGTTTTAAAGACACACCTGTATAAATTTTAAAATTTATACGCTGTTTTTACTGGCGGCAACAGTGTAAATACTGGCGAGAAATGATAGCAAAAGAGCAACTTTTTAATAATTTTAATTAAGGAACAAATTTATGATTATTCAGAACTCCCTTTCAAGATTAGATGAACTTCTGTCTCAGCTGGGAAATCCAAATTTTCAGACCAATACTGATAAAGTGACACACTGGATCAGAACAAATATTATGAGTGATTTTCCTGAAAATGCAGATACAACAAAAATTAAAGAGGTTTTTAATGCATATCAGGTGTTAAATCAGCAAAAAAGTTTGAACTCTGTAGTGGATAAGGATTCCGGCTATAATGTGGTGCACCAGGCGGCAAAATTAGGTTTTGATCGTTTTCTGGAAAAATGTCATGCCCAAATTGTACCGGAACTAGTAAATATACAATCGGCCATGGGGCATACTGCTTTACACCTCGCTGCTCTTGAGGGACATTATACCACAGTGAAACTACTGTTAAAAATGGGAGCTGACCCTAATATTGTCAATCATCAGCATAAATACCCAATACATTTCGCCTCGGTAATGAGAGGTGATAAGGATATGAAAAAAAAATGTATTCAGGATTTGCTGTTAAAAACTAAAGAAAATGCATTGATGACGAGCGACAATGTGGGCAGAACGTTACTCCATGCCGTAATTAATTTTGAAGATCCCGATCTGGTAAAAACAATACTGGCAAGATGTCCAAATTTGATAAATTCAGTTGATAACCTTGGGCAAAACGCATTGCATCATACGCTGATTTATAAAAATGATAAACTCCTTGATTATTTTTTAAGTCATGAAAAAGTAGATCAATTACTTGCAAAAAAAACCAACAACTATTCCACAGCGCTCATATTAGCCTGCCGTTATGGGAATGAAAAAACAGTTTCCAAATTACTTGCGCATTCAAAGATGGTAGAAATGATCAATCATCAAGATGAACATCAAAGAACTGCATTACAATGGGCTGATCTCAATGGCAATGAAACCTCAGTAAATCTACTGAAAGAGAAAGGGGCGCGGTTTGAGAGAAGAGAACAAGGTATAACAAGCTTAAGATATTAAAAGGTGTGACTACTAATTGGCGGCTTCAAAGTTTTTCGAGCAACTAATACGCTCTATTGCGAACATAGTTAAGCCGCCAGTGACCTTCAAATAGCCTTGAGTATAATGATGTGAATTTTAAAAGTAACTAAAATACCGGGCATTACTGACAGTGATGTGCAAGGCAAATAAATTAATTGGGAGCACGTCAGCGCTATCTTGAGGTAAACGCACCTTATCATTTGCCATAATAGCGACTTTGATCGCAATTTTTTAGAATTACAAACTCCGCAAGATATCTCATTAATGGTTCAAACCTCCCTTTTGCATGCCGCATTCAAGACATAAATTGGAAGGAAAGGAGGATTGAGAGTTCAAAACTCGATTATATTAATTGGAAGCGGGATTATTTCTATTCAAGTAATCGGGCCATAAACGATTGCTAGACCACGCTCAACCCATTAGTGATGGTTCCAGGCATGATTGACAAATTAAAAGCAAGACACTCATTAAAGAAACATTGAGTTGTGCGTACCACTTGATAAGAAAGAGGTATTAAAAGGAAGAGATTATCATTGGTCAGATTCCAAAAAGCTGGTGGACCTGTTTACCCAATTAATTGTTAACAGAAGAAAAGTGTTGGCTTAATGAGGTAGTTTATCGAGAGGAAAGGGCGAATAACTCACTTCCTCAATTAGAAATCAATGCAAGGAACCGTTATTCATTTCGGCCGGAATGCATTGATTGAAAACAAGGGTTTGAGATAAAAGTGAACTAGTTGAAATAAGGACATGGCTTAACGTGTACGTTGAGATTAAACAAGCGGGTTAAATGCAGTCATACTGGGTTTCGGGTAGTGTTTAAATAACTGTGTCATCTCTTTTAACTTGTTATAATTTAACACTTAAAAGAGGTGCACATGAGTAAGAAGAGAATCGATTTATCGAATTTTGATTTCAACGAGTTCAAATCAGAAGCATTATCGCAGTTAAAATCAGGGCAATCGCTCACAGGAAAAGACGGTATCCTAACCCCATTAATTAAAGAGTTATTAGAGTCAGCCTTAGAAGGAGAAATGGATTCTCATATAACGGACTGCTCTGAGGCAGGTATCGTCAACCGCCGTAACGGTGAAACGACTAAAAGAATCAAATCGACTACTGGCGTTTTTGACTTGGAAACGCCTCGAGATAGAGATGGCAGTTTTGAGCCTGAGATAGTCAAAAAGCGTCAAACGGTACTCAACGAATCACTCGATAATAAAGTCTTGGCACTTTATGCGATAGGCATGAGCTACGAAGCGATAAGCGAGCATTTATCTGAGATGTATGGATTAGAAATCTCCAGCGCTAAAATCAGTTTAATAACCGATAAGCTCTTACCGCTGATTACTGAATGGCGTAATCGCTCCTTAGAATCGGTATACCCCATCGTATTTCTTGATGCCATGCACTTTAAAGTACGTGTTGACGCTAAGGTCATCAGTCGAGCCTTTTACACGGTTCTCGCTGTGAACTCAGTAGGTAAAAAGGATATTCTGGGACTCTATTTATCTGAGGCAGAAGGCGCTCGTTTTTGGCTTGGTGTCTTAAATGACCTTAAGGCTCGTGGGGTAGACGATATTCTTATTGCCAGCATCGATGGGCTTAAAGGATTTCCCGATGCCATCGCTGAAGTCTTCCCCAACACAGAGGTACAACTTTGTGCCGTCCATCAAATTCGCAACTCGTTGAAGTATGTGGTCAGTAAAGACCAGGAGACTTTCATGGCTGATTTAAAACTTGTGTATAAGGCATCTAGCAAAGACTTGGCCGAGCATCATTTGCTTGAGCTGGAAGAGAAATGGGGAAAAAAATACCCGGCCGTAATCAAATCGTGGAATAATCACTGGGAAGCACTATCGCAGTACTTTAAATATCCAGAAGAGCTCAGACGTATCCTTTATACGACCAATATTGTTGAAGGTTTTCATCGACAAATTCGCAAATAAACTAAAAATAAAGGCGCTTTCACCAGCGAAAACGCACTTATCAAACTCATTTACTGTGCTGCTCAGAAAGTACTGGAAAAATGGAATCAGCCCATGCACAATTGGGCGCTTATCGTGTCTCAACTACAAATCTATTTTGAAGACAGACTAACTTTGGGGCTTAGATAAGCAATGAGGTGACACAGTTAAATGAACACTCTCGGGTTTCGATGCCTGAATCTGAAATGAATATAAACTTTATTTTTGAGAATAGGTAAAAATTTTTTATTTTAATAACGCAATTTAGAAATTCCTCCTTAAGTTGAATTAGTTTCGACTTAATCTGACACAAGTACTTGAAAAAGAGAGAGTTTCCGGTTTTGATAGAAGTGCGAACTTGAAACAAAACCAAAAGGAAAACTCTCATGATAGATAATACAGTTAAAATTATTAAACATAAAGTTGGCTTATTAAACCTTGCTGAAGAATTAGGGAATGTATCTAAGGCATGTAAAGTAATGGGCTTATCCAGAGATACATTTTATCGCTATAAGTCGGCAGTAGAATCGGGAGGAGTTGATGCTTTATTCGATCAAAGCCGAAGAAAACCTAATCTAAAAAATAGAGTAGAAGAAGCAATTGAACTCTCGGTAAGGGAGTATGCGATCGCATTTCCAGCCCATGGTCAGCTTCGTACGAGCAATGAGCTTCGTAAACAGGGTATTTTTGTTTCTCCAAGTGGAGTTCGTAGCATTTGGCTGCGATATGAGCTTGCCAATTTTAAAGACCGCTTAAAAGCATTAGAGGCTAAAGTAGCTTCTGAAGGAATTATATTGACGGAAGCGCAGGTCGTAGCTTTGGAGAAAAAGAAATTTGATGATGAGGCATGTGGTGAAATCGAAACAGCACATCCTGGTTATCTCGGCTCGCAAGATACTTTTTATGTGGGTACGCTTAAAGGAGTCGGTCGCATTTATCAGCAAACTTTTGTTGATACCTATAGTAAAGTGGCATTTGCCAAGCTTTATACGACTAAAACGCCAATTACTTCAGCAGATTTACTGAACGATAAGGTTTTACCCTTCTTCGAACAACACGATTTACCTATACTGCGTATTTTAACAGATAGGGGTACTGAATATTGTGGCAAGGTAGAACAGCATGATTATCAGCTTTATTTGGCAATTAATAACATTGACCATACAAAGACAAAAGCAAATTCACCTCAAACAAATGGCATTTGTGAACGTTTTCATAAAACGATTTTACAGGAGTTTTATCAAGTAACATTCCGAAAGAAAATTTACGAATCAATCGATGAATTGCAAAAAGATCTGGACGAATGGATGGATTACTATAATAATCAACGTACTCATCAGGGTAAAATGTGTTGTGGACGTACCCCAATGCAAACTTTGATAGAGGCTAAACAATTCTGGATGGAAAAATTTATAAACTAAATTTGACCTGACAGACATTTCTTGAAAAGCCGGTAACTGCCAGATCAAATTTGAACTACTAGTGGTTATTAGACCTGGGACTAAAACTAGAGTTTGTCTTTAATTTAGACATAAAAATAGTTTCGTCAGTGATAATACCCTTTTAGATTTCGCCACAGAAACGCACCATATTACATTTCTTTCCCGACGCCCTCTCTAAGTTCAGTTTTCATCTCTTCTATAGACTGCTCTAGTTTTTTTAGAACCATTTCGTGTTGCTGAATCTGTGTTTTATTTGTTTCTAGGATTCTTTCGCAAGTTTGAATCTTTTCATGATAATTTGGTTTATCTCTATAATAATAAGGTAGAAACTCATTTTGAATCCTATTATTCTCACGACGATAAACAATTAATTTATTAGTAAGCTTAGTTAATTGATCATTACAATCCGATATTTTCTTTTTTAAATGCTCTCTTTCTGATTCAAATATTTCTGCATGTGCAACTGATTTTTTTGTTTCCAAACTCATGATACATACTCCTATTTAATTAACAGGTTATTTTTACAGTATTTTTTTCACATTCTTCATCTAAATCTAACGATTGAAGACGTAGATTTTTTAGGTCAAGTTTGAATGCAGCTTGAGTATCTTTTTTCTCTGCTATTGACTGTCCCTGATGGCCAATTTTCTCAGTAGATTTTAGAGATAAAGTTTTATCAATCGGTGAGGAGTTCAAGAAAATTTCTACTGCGTAACTATCAAGAGGAGCAATATTTCCTATTGTTTCTATATCTGGCTCTTTACCTAAAGACCTATCTATCTGATATTGTTTATCTTTATGAATATTTTGATCGTTAAAAATCGTATTATTAAAACTAATATGATCAGTATATTCATACCCATCTTGTTTCATATCCAAGATAAACTCTTTAATTTCTTCTTCTAAAGACTCTCTAGTGCGGGGGTCATTATATAAGTTAATACAATTTTCGGAGGTTAAAAATAGTTTTTGATAACATTCATGTTGTCGATTAATAATCCACTCAAGAAATTCGCGTTTTAATTCTGGTTGAGAAATAAATTTATCAGCAAATTTCGTAAATATCTGTTGAGGAGTAATTAAAAATTTAATAACCGCTATATCTTTAGCTTGTTGGAAAATAGGATCTTCTTGAAGCATTTTAAGGTTTATTTCTTCTGTAGTATAAAATGCCCAGTTATATGGCAAAAAGCGCTCTGAAGGATTTTGTGCCAATAATGATTCATCTCTATTAGCTGGAATTTGTATAGCAGGGAGCTGTTCCAAATCACTTCGATTTAAACTAAAACAATCTACGGAGGAAAATCCCTCAACTAACATACGTTGACCATTTTGAGATATCAGTTTAGGCTCTCCTATGTTCTCTCCCCTTTTCGTTAGAGGATACAATGCTTCATCTCCATCGATTTTAACTAAACGTAGGATCCCTTTATGCTGACAAAACCCAATGTTTCCCCCATGCATATCATTTTCTGCAAGAATTAATGAGGATGTTGTAATACGAGCAAGATCCTTTTTTAAGGTCTCATCAGAAAAAATTACTTCCATTGGATCTCTTTCATTTTTTAAGCTATTGATTGGCAAATATTCTTCAGCAAACTCACATAGGGTCATATAGGGATTTACTTCACTAACTATAGTTTTTGGTGCAAGAGCTAAATAAGTTTTGGGTTGAACATCTCCTATCATTAAACGAAAGAGTTCGTTAGCCACTGCTTCAAGTTGAGTACGCGATTCTTGAGAGAGTCGTTTTCCTACTAACTTTTTATCTTCATAACTCAAAATATTTGTAAGACTTCGACCTTTGCCATTAGAAACAGACTCTCTATCAAGCATCATTGGTTGAGTTGCAATTACTCGAGAATCTTGGAGCTTTTGGAAAAAAATACGACGTGAGTTGATGATATGTTCTAATGATGATTCGTTAAATACTTTAGTATTACACTTATAATTAGATATTTTTTTTTCCTTCAATAATTGATTGAGTCCAGATAATGCACTTAAACTATCATTATAATTTAAATCTTTATCTAGCTGTTGTTCTTTAAAAATCTTGGGATTACTAGCTTCTACAATAAGTGCAAGACAAATTATATAAATAGATTTATTCCCAATCATCTTCATTAAACTAGTTAACTCTTTTAATGCTTCAATACTTTTTACATGATAGTTTGCATCAAATATTCTACCTAAAAGTTCATTGGTGTATTCATCAGAAGGAGAGTTAAATTTTGATTTTATTGAAAAAAATGCGGTAAGTGTATTTTTGCGTTTGGTTATTTGTTCTTCTTCGTTTTTTTGAAGCATGAATGGCCCTCGGCCAGTAATTATTTCTGCAACAAGTTTTTCAGGTTTGTTCCGACTAAAAAGAAATAAATTCTTTTCAGATAACGAACTCCTTTTCATAAGAGATTTTATTGAACTTTCACATGCGCTGGCTATTTGTTCATCTTCGCCACCATTTTTTTTGTAAAAATCCAGTAGTCCTGGAATATTACCTTGTTCATTATAGATTTCTATGTATGCAAGCGCATCCTGATAGTTCATAGCTAAACCACCCTTATGAGTCATTGATTACATAATATTTAATCATTATGAACAAATACCATCCAATTCAATTTATTTATATATCATATGAAATCTACAAATTTCTATTAATATTCAAATGCTTGAGCTAAGTTTCAAGAGTTATTTCGAAAACTTAAATGTTAGATAAGGGTGTGAGAGGCTATCTGAAGGTACCATTTTACCTCATGAGCCCTATATTGAGATAACGGACCCCTATAATAATAGGTCTAGCACTCCATAACTTGCCCGGTTTTGACAATCTTACAAACTCTTTAATACGGGGCTAATGTTCGCAACCATATGCCGAAAAAAATTTTGATGTTTATCAGTGTCGTTATTTACACATGATGAACAGGTAACCAACTTCTCCCAAAACCGTGTCACCGGACTTCATTTTCTCTAAAAGACGCGAAGAACCAAACTCTCTGCACGCTCGGTTTGTTGTGATTTATGTGGGGGGTTGTATTGCATTGATTCGCTCGGAAATGAAAAATATTATTCGAGTGTTATGATCGCTATTTATGCAAGAAAAGGCACAGGGTAATATTATACATGCCTTAGATTAGCATTATTTGAATACAACAAAATCTTTAAAAGTATTCACATTCTCAATCTTATCGATGACATGAGTTTTCGAAAAGCGTTTATAACCGCAAGAAACTGCGTAGAATCCTATCATCAATTGCAAGGCATAATTCGCAAGGCGAATTGGGGTATTTTCAAAAGAAAAACTATCACTAATAATCGTGTCAGCGCACATTCACCAGATGATTAGCTAACTGCATTATGCAGGAGCAAATTAACCGCTTACTTTTATTTCGTCATTACACAAAGCCCCAATCCTAGTGCAGCGATCAACTTATTGATAGAAAAGACATTACACCTAAAAAATGGATCGAATTAATCAGTGAAGAACGTCAAATATCTGCTCATCGAAGCAGTGAAAGAGTTTGCATCTAAGGGTAGATTAAATGCTCCATTTTGTTTTCAAGAAATTCAATGCGGTGGAAAAGAACAGCAAGAGATGGTTGTTGGTTGTCAACGCCTGATCCAAAATACCATTATATTATGGAATGAATTATTCTATTCACAAGAATTGGTTAACTGAAGATGAAGAAAAATGAGGTAAGCCTAATGTGAATTAGTTTTAGACCTAATCTTATCTTATCAGCCAGTAAAATGCATATTTAAATCCACTTCTTCAATGTCTATACTTTCTTGAGCTTTCGCATTATTATGAAGAAATTCATGGTAACGTGCTTTGAAATTTAAGGACTCTTTTGGTGATTGAGAACTTCTTGCTGTCTCTATTTTTTGTTGTTCGATACTCGCTTGATTGGCGTTTAGATGAAGCAATTCTTCTTGAATTTGTTTACAAAAGTTACTAAAAGACGTGGGCGTAGCGATTGTTGCTTTAGAGGCATTTACTACATTAAACCCATCCGCTTTCATGGAGTTTTTTAATTCATCGCTAATGCCTGCTTTCACTATTTCCGTTGCTGCGGTAGAACAATTAAATCTAAAGAAACTATAGTCTGTCTTGCTTTGTGCTAAACTTGCCATTTTATCAAGAACTTTTTCTGCATCAAGAGCAAAAGTAAGGCTATTGTAGTCAAGGGTGGTAGGTATTCTAATAATTGCTGAAGGTGGCTCCCCCAAGCTGATATGACGTTCTTCAATTTCTCTTTTACATAATTCAATTTGTCTTTTCATTTTTATCAGGTTTTCCGTAATCGAACCGATACGATCACTTTCCTCACTAGTTAATTTAAGCTCATTATTCGGTTCTCTTTGCTCCAACTCAGCATTCTTTTTTTCATTGAGATACATCTTCTCCTTCAAAACCAACTGATCCCATTCACCTTGTAATGAAGCTTCTTCTGCTTTTAATTCCTGGTAAGCCAGATCCTCATCAACAGATTTTTTAAGCTGCTCATGCGAAAATTCTTTTAATTTAGTAATTTCCTTTTGACGTACAAATGTTCCCATTATGTGCGTTTTATTTTTGGTTGGGACATTTTCTCCAAATATATGTTCATGTACTTCACGTTTAAGAATAGGCGCGGGTTCATTGTCCCATTCTGACTCTAAATCTTCCTTACGAGTATTTATATAATGGCCATTGTTAGAACCTGGCCACCAACTAAAATAAACAAAGTAATTAACCTGGTCTTTAGGCTTATAACTACCGTTTTCTTGTTTTTCGGGAATTGTTTCTGTGCGTTTTCTGATTGAAAGACCCGGTATATCCTGATATTTTTGAGCCAGCTCATTTCCTTTTTCATCCGCTGGGAAGGATAATTCAACCGCTGCATGGCCTACGTTACCACCTAATAATCGCGATTTAACAGGCTTGGAAAATCCCCATCCTTTGGTGCCACTTTTCCACGTATAAACTTCAAGGCTCATAATACCTCCCACAACATTTAACATATTTTATTTTGAAATTCAAAGCGATTTAGTTCATCGATAATTTCATACTTAAATTTATTCATAATAAATTTTTAACTCTTTGAGCTAAAAATAGCCAATTCATTGTGTTGATATGTCATATAAAAAGGGTTAATACTCAATCAAATTCATTGTGTTAACCCTTGGTATTCCTGATTGTATCTGCGTAAAATATTGAGTCATAAAGGGTTTGAATTTTAATTAATGACAATCTTTCGCGGGGATAACCCTGAGGAGGCGTCCAAGATGAGCTACGAGGGATCTACTGCTGTTATTATTTACTAAATGGCTAACCCAGGTATGTAAGGGTCACGCTTTTCTTGGCAAAATGAGACTAAAACTCGCTCCGTTTAATAGTTTTGAATTATCAATGAAAAGTAATCCACCATGCAAACTGACTATAGATTTTGTAATCGATAAACCAAGTCCAATATGCTTACCTGTTGTGTCGCCTGCATTTAATGTTGTAAATGGTTCAACGATTTTTTCACGCTCATGCTTTGGAACTCCCGGACCATCATCATCGACACAAATAATCACTGATTGATTTTGATATTTCAAACTAATTAATATTTCTTTATGAGCATATTTAAGCGCATTACTAATGAGATTATTTACAGCGTGGTATAACAACTTGGGATCAAATAATATAAATTCATTATCAATTTTTTGATAATTAAATAATACCTTTACCTCATAATATTGATGATTTTTCAATAGGTTATCAAGCCATTGTCGTAAATTGCGCAGTTGTTTGTTTATTTTAAGCTCGCTGGTAACGCTTTGCGAGTACAATAAAAAAGTACTCATCAATCGATTCAATTCTTGTATGTCTTCTTCAATACTTTCAAAATGTTCTTTTTCCTCACCAAACTGATTTTTAAGCTTTTTTAAAGAACCAATCGCTAATTGCATGGTATATAAAGGAGTACGAATTTCATGAGCAACAAATCGAGCCATATTCTGTTGTGACTGGATCAGTAAATTTATTTTGTTACCCATAGAAACAACATTTTCATAAATACCTCTTAACGTTGAAAAGCGATTTAAGTGAATATCGTAGTTAAAGTGGCCTTGGCTGTACTCCTGCGTTAATTTATGTATTTTTGCACTGTTTCTGCTGAATAACCAAGTGAGAGTCCCCACCGCAAAAACAGTCAACAAGGTTATCGTTAAAACAAAGTAGATTTGAATTTCAGATAATCGAAGTGAAAAATAAGGATAGTTTAATGGCCCCACCGTTATTATTTTGTCACTATCAGGAATTTTAAAATAAACAGTTGTTATAGGATTCTCATTAAATGGGAGGTCATAAACCACATCATTATGTATTAGCTTTTTTCTTACTTTATGAGAAATATTGCTGTTATGAGTTGATGTAAGCTTTAAAGGAATTTGATACTGGAGCTGAAATTTAGCTACTGCCTCCTCCCATTTGTGCATTGGGAGAGTTTTTAATGTGCTTATAATAAGAGTGCGCATCAAATAGGTTCCACCTTTAACCATATCATTGATCGATGCCCCCATCTGTATTTTTAAAATAGAAGAACTGTGGTCAATTCGCTTGTAGGCGTAGACATCATGAATGCTATAGGTCAAAAACATGAGATTTTTTGCATCTTGATAAACAATTTTACCTGCCAACAATCGTTCTTTTTCCATATCTGTAAAAGGCAGGGAATTAATATCCATCACTTGGACAACGTCCGTGTTAGATGGAAATAGCTTTTTTAACTCTTCATTAGATCTCTTTCGAAATGCTGTTGTGGTGAATGCCGCATAAGATTTATTGGATTCATTGGACTTTTGTACTATTTGCTCAAGGACAGAAAAATTACCTACTCCTAAAATGTCCTGAGTTTTTTGAGACATGATTCGTATTGAATGAGTGAACGATAGATAAAAGCCTAAAAGAATAAAAAAAAGGATTAACAAAGAAGCAAAAATTGTTTTGAAGTATAATTTCACCATTTATCTTTCCATGATTCTGATAAAAATAAATACCCTTTGCCATAAATCGTTTTAATGCGATAGGGGTGGTCGATGTTATCGCCCAATATCTTTCTTAATCGCGATATCTTCAGGTCAATGCTTCTGTCTATCCCATCGTACTCTCTACCGCGTAATGCGTAAGCAATATTATCTCTACTCAAGACCATATCAGCATTCTTTGCCAATAGAATCAATAGCTCATATTCGCTAGGACTTAACTCAATAAATTTTCCTGAGTAACTGACGCTTTTTTTAATTAAATCAATCATTAAATCATCAAATTGAATTTTTTTAGGAGCCACAATGGCATTCGGTCTTCTTAAAAGCGCAACAATCCGTGCTTTTAATACCTCTTCTTTAGAAGGCTTAGTAATATAGTCATCAGCCCCTAGCTTAAGGCTTGTTACCTCATTTTGCTCAGTGTTCAAAGCAGTTAACATCAATATTTTGCCGTGATACTCATCACGTACTGTTTCACAAATCTGCTCCCCATTCATCCCTGGTAACATGATATCAAGAATCACTAAATCGGGCTGCTCTCTGATGATGCGATAAACAGCGCCATCACCTCGTGACTCGGTAGTTACATGATAACCTTCATCAGTAAGCATTTTTTTTAAATACTTCACTAATTTGAGGTTATCTTCAACCAATAGTATGTTTGCTTTCATTATTTATATTTCTCTGAGAACTAATATTATTGTAGTAAGACAGACCTGCAATTCTCTAATTCATTCAACATCAATTTCAAAATTTTTACTTCCTATATATACCTTCTAGCGCAACACATCCCATTTGCCATTCCCACAAAAGTTAAAATAAAAGCCACTTGATATAAAGTTTATACAATTTACGACTTTTGTTTCAGTATAATGAACTGAGTAACACCCAAGGAGAACAGCATGAAAGAAAAAGTAGTTCAATTCGCAACATCACTTATTGAAGATTTAAATTCATTGACTTCCAAATCCCCCACCGTAAGCTCTGAGGTAGAACGTATTAGGAAAAAAACGATGATATCACACGTAAGTGTGGCTACAGTCCAAGGAGACAGCTCCCCTGTAACGCTTGACTATGGAGATGAAGGCGTAGATCAAGGTGCAATTTTTGGAGCTGCATCACTAAGCAAGCCTGTATTTACTTACCTGGTATTAAAACTTGTAGAAGCTGGAAAACTCTCGTTAGATATGAATGGTCTTAATAGTATTTTGCCTTTTAAGGCTTTTTGCGATCAACATGGTTTTATTTGGAAAAGTGATGAAGAAGATATTTCTCGTATTAATGCATTTACACCCGCAATGATTCTCTCTCACAAAACAGGCTTTGATTTAAATCGCACAAATCAAGTGAATCATCAATTTGAACCTGGCCAAGAATATTATAGATACTCAGGATTACCCCTATTTTACTTGCAAAAAGTTATTGAAAAACTTTACGAACCACAGCTTGTCCTCTTGGGAGATAATGATGTTGTTGAAAAAAATAAATTGCATGTTTCCATTAACGCAGCGAATCTAAAATATAAAATTGTCGATCTTCTAGGAATAGAAAAAACCGGTACTATTAACTTAGAAGAGCTAGGTTGTAACTTAAGGCAGCTTGCTGATCTACAGGAACTTCATCCATACCGGGCCAAAATTCTTGCAGAAGTAGCAAAACGAGGACATGTTGCAAACCTTGAAGTGCTTGCTCATCACTATGTGTTCGAGCCCTTACATATGGACCACAGCAGTTTTGGTGTAAAACCATGCGCTGCTAATAGCTTAATGACTACAGCGCAAGATTATGCGCTTTTTGTACAAGCATGGATGAATGATAAAAAATTACACTATGCGTTTATGCCCCAAATTCGTATGACTCAAGATCCCTGGGCAAAAGAGATGGTGACAAACCAAATCGATTTAAAATATGTGGCTGAATGCTTAGGATTTCAACTTGAAATTGATGAGAATGGTAAGCCACTTACTGCATTTAAAACAGGCGATATGGGACCATGGCGAGGATGGGTTGCAATCGATTTAAATGATGATTTAAAAAAAAGAAAAGCAACTGTTTATTTCGCAAAGGGACCTGATCCTGATGGGAATGGACATATTCTTGCCGAAGCATTAATAAAACCTAATTTTCAATTAGATCATGGAATTAAATGGTTTAAAGAAAAATATGGTTTTGCCACTGGCTGGGAAGAGAACTGGGAGGCTTTGCAACAAGTTCGATGTAAGCGCGGAATGGATTATCAAGAACAATCACCGAAACTTCCTCAGCCTGAGAGGGAGACGATTGAGCCTATTGATAGCATCCAAAAAATGCTTCAGTTAATGCCGCCTATACCCAAACCAATACTAAAATCAATTCAATCTCGAAAGCAAGAAACAAACTCAAATCAACCTATCCACGAACAAGAGGAAATTAAAAATGAGAATAAAACACAAGAGGAGCAAAAATTTAATCCCACCCCATTTTCCTATATCCCTTACTCGTAACAAGAAAAAATATCTAATTATCAGTTATAACAATGAATTTAGAACTAGAAAAACACTCAATGCATCCATAGATTGAGTATCAAGTCTCCATATTCTTGAGATATTTTCTAAAACACTCTGCAATGGGGCTGAGCCTATTGGGATAAAAGGTTTTATACGCTTGTGGATCTACACTTAACATAAACTGGTAACAGGATAAGACGCACCAAATCAGCCGTATCTGTTTGGCTAAAATAAATGCCTCCAGCAATTGCTGTTTTGGTGCTACGTCCAGCCAGCTTTCCAAACATGCATCCAGAAGCTTCTGGTAGATCAGTCCTCCTTCTTTTACTCCATGGTGCGTAATCGATTGTTCCAGACAGGTATGTAATGAAAAAAATGGGTGGATGACAGCAGCTTCACCCCAATCTACGAATGTCATCTTTTTAGTATGGTGCTCAATAAGAACATTCTTATCATGAAAATCGTGATAACCGATAGTTTCAAGGATGCCGTAGGTGGATAATAATTGACATTGAGCCAAAAAGGGTGCGCTTAAGGCGTATAATTTTTGCAACTCTTCATCCGTTAAACCCTGCGCTTTTAAAAAGGCTGCTTGAGTGATCATTTGATCATAAAGAAAGGGTAATTTATCTAACCGCCAATCGGGTAATCCTAATTGAATTAATCTGGTGATATAACCTTCGGTTGCACGTTGAATCGCCGCATATTGCTGCAGCGCTTGGCACAATAGTTCGGGTTTAAAACCAGCTTTAAGCATTTCGCGTAAAGGCCTCCCGGCATCTTTCATGAGAAAACAATGTAAATCCTCATTCATAGCGATCACTATCGGTACACAAGCATGGAGTTGCCCAGATAACAACTGAATAATCTTTGGCTCATTAGCTAAAAATGCTGGTGATGGTATTTTTTTTAAATAAAAATCCCCTGTTGATGTTGAAAAACGAATTACCTTCGACCAAGGCGTTGATAACACGAGCTCCGGGGCGCGAACTATTATGTAGCCATTAGCAATCAGACAATCAATTCCCCATTTCACAAAGGGCAGTTGCTTATTCATATTGTGTCAGTTCACTCACAATGGTTGTGCATTTTGTATGGCCCATTGGGAATAATAATCTTCATTTTTTAAAAAATCGATTTTTCACAAAGTTCGGCATGCACCTTAATAATGCCGGGATCTCGTATTTTGAAATGCTTGCGACATGTTGATGAATACATATCATTACCGCCGATCACGACCTGATCTCCTTCAGTAATAACGACTCCTTGTGCATTTAAGCGTAAAATCATCGTGGCTTTTCGACCACAATGACAAATTGTTTTAAGTTCTACAAGTTCATCAGCCCATGCTAAAAGATACTGACTGCCTTCAAATAATTCACCGCGAAAATCGGTACGTAACCCATAAGCAAGAACAGGGATTCCTAGTTGATCGGTAATTTCTGTTAATTGATGTACTTGGGATCTAGTTAAAAATTGCGCTTCATCAACCAAAACACACGCATACTTTTGTCCTTGTTTCATCGCTTTTTGGTACAGATCATCATGAGCATTAAAAATTATAGCCTCTTCGGACAATCCAATACGAGAATGCACCACTCCTTGTTGGTAACGATTATCTATGGCTGGCGTAAATAATAAAGTTTGCATACCTCGTTCACGGTAGTTGTAACTGGATTGCAAAAGTACCGTGCTTTTTCCTGCATTCATTGCTGCAAAATAAAAATAGAGTTTTGCCATGAGAACGCCCAAATTTTTTTTAAATTGAAGCCATCATAGCATTTCTCTGGTATAGTGCAAAAAATATATTTTTATTGTTAACATATCTTTTGCACACATGAGATAGCTATGAATTCGAAAATTAAATCCTTTTTTGCCGTTTTAATTTTAATGGCCATATCAACAATAAGCCAAGCAGAGGTAGAACTTAAAGACATTCAAGGAAACACTATTTCTTTTTCATCTTTAAAAGGAAAATGGATTCTTATTAATTACTGGGCGAGCTGGTGTAAAACCTGCATTGATGAAATTCCTGAACTTAATCGCTTTTATCAAAAACACGAAAAAGACTCTGTCGCATTATTTGCAGTCAATTATGACGAATTACCTTTACATAAGCAAAAAAAGCTCATCAAAAAATTCAATATCCTTTATCCTTCACTCGCCTCTAATCCGGCGTTTGCTTTAGGTTTAGGAGATATTATGGGTGTACCAGTCACTTTTATTATTAATCCGCAAGGAGAACTTGTTAATACCCTTTATGGTGGACAAGATATATCATCCTTGGATTCAGCAATCATGAACCGTAAATCCTGATACCGGCGTTTAGCCTTCACTTACTCAGTATGCCCAGGAGTGAAACATGCCTCATTTAGCCCTTATGTCTCCGGAAGATGTCATTAGGGTCGTAAAACCAAAAATTGATGATCTCCAAAGAATAACCGCGATGAATACCCAGATCATTGTCGATACCACTTATGAGATAAATATTGGTTTAAAAGAACTCTTAAAAAGTGGAAGAATAAAAGAGCCTCGCTATGAAGAGGAACTAAAACAAAATAAAGAGGAATTAATTCTTAGACAGAAGGCTCTCCATGAACTAGAACAACAATTTCAACGGATTAACCAACTACAAGAAGAAGCCCAAAGTGAAACAATCTGCTTGGTTATCGAAAATAATATCACTTGCGAGGAATTAAAAAAGCTCATTGTACTTACAAAAACAAAGATTGATGCAAGCGAAGATAATAATGAAAAATTATTTTTATGCACCTTGTTGCAAACAGCTATATCCTGCAAAAATCAACAGGATGAACAAAGAACTTTAAATACACAAAAAATCCCTATGCTTCAACGTGAAAAGAGATATGCTTCTTATTTATTAGAAGAATTGATAAACTTTGAACTTAATCCATCAAAATCATTGGCAACTGATGGTTATATCACCAAACTGGATAATGTAAGCTTGAGCAATTCCAACTCTCACGAAGAATCGCCCATCGAATTGGATGCGTTAAAATCGCAAATAGACTCGATTAGTATTGGATTTAAAGAATTTTTTAATAGGATTTGCAATACAATAAATAAAGAACCTTTTTTTGATCTTCCTGAGAGCTCAACAAGTAGTAGAGTACAGGACTTTAAAGAGCGACTGAAATTAATAAAAACAGAAACGGAACAAAAACAGACTTATTTGAATCCGAGATAAGCAAGCGAATCATATTTGCCAAAAATTGGTAGCTCCATTATCTATGCTAATCTATAAAATAGGTATAAAACATCTGTTCCATAAATTAAATCCAAGCTTATAAAGCAAAACGATTTATGTAGAACCTCCTTCTATTTATGCATAAAGTTATCATATTAATTTAATGTGTTTCAATTATTATAAAAAATATGATTTAAGTATATTTAGGAAAAAAAATGTCTCGCGTAGCCTTTATCCCTCCAGCAGAAGTAGAAAATGTCATTACGAATAAAATTGCTCAATATACATCACTGATGGAAGTAAATACTCAGATTATTAATGATACCACTCATGAAATCGAACATGGTTTAAAAGATTTATTAAAAGAAGGAGTAATAGACAAAGCACGCTATAAAAGTGAACTCAAACAAAATAAAGAGGAACTAGGTTCTAGATTGGTAGCTAAAGCACAGCTGGAGCAACAATTAGAAAGATTTAACCAACTAAAAACTGAAGCTCGAGATCAAACTCCTTGTTTTGTTATTGACAGTGAGATGAGTAAAGACGAGTTACATAAGCTCATCGTTCTTATACAAATTAAAATTAACTCCACTCAGGATAAAAATGAGCAATTATTTTTAAACACCATATTACAAACTGCAGAAGCGTGCAAAAATCACTTAAAGGAAAATAGAGCCTTACAAACACAAACAATACCTATGTTTGATAGAGAACTAAAATATGCTAATAACTTGCTCAATGCATATAAATCGCCCGAAATAGAACATTATATCGACACAATAAATTCAATTAAAAATGCTTCCAGCAATGAAAAATTTTCCAATATAGAACAAAAATTTGTAGATACTCTTTGCGAAAAAGTAACTAAAGAAATAAACAACGCCATAATTTCTCTATATTCAAACATTCCTGTTGACGAGGAGAAACTCCAAAAGAATGTAGAAGCTCATATTGAAAAGACAGTGTCGGACGCTCAAAAAATCCCCGTTAGTACTGGATTTAGAGGATTTATTAATTGGATTTGCGATACATTTCATAAAAAGCCTGTTTTTCATACCACCGTTGATAACCAAGAAGTTTTTCAGATAGCACGTGATTTTAAAGAGCGACTGAACTTAATAAAAAATCAACCAGAGCCAGAACATCTAGAAGATGAAATGGGGGCATCCATGCGAATGGCTTAAAAATTAGCGAGAAAATTATACTCTAACTCATCCACTAATTTCGAAACGAATGCACAAATAAAACGAAATGAAGGAGCGCATTTAAGTCATGATAATATATAGCATTCAACGAAACCCTAAATGCCATATCATTTTAATGACTTTCGATAGAAAAAGTTCATGAAGAACATTCATTGGCAAACAAACGCTGCTTTTGTGCCTTGGTGATGCGAATTTTTAATAGCCAATCTCCTTCATCATTAATTGACTCACTTAGAACCGAGCCTAATTGATATAATTGAGCGCGCAATTTTGCCTGTGTTGCTTTAAGTACCACTTCTTCAGTAGAAATTGCTCCATGTAATTGGGTGCTAATTGCTTCTTTTAACAAATCCAACCCCAAATTTGATGCCGCAGAGAGCCAGACTTTACATTTCTCTTCTTGATAATCAATTTTAGGTGCCCATTCTTCTTTCAAATCAATTTTGTTGAATACCTGTATTATTGGAACATCATGGACCTCTAACTCATCCAAAACTTGCTGAACCGAAAAAACAGTATCTCGCCAATGAGGATCAGAAATATCAATCACATGAAGTAATAAATCGGCTTGTTGCGTCTCCTCCAGAGTCGCACGAAATGCCTCCACTAATTGATGCGGTAAATCACGAATAAAGCCAACGGTATCCGTCAGGATCACTGAGGAAGAACCCGGCAAATTGAGTTGGCGCATGGTGGGATCTAAAGTAGCAAATAATTGATTCGCCACATAAATACTCTCTCCAGTCAATGCATTAAATAAGGTGGATTTACCTGCATTGGTATAACCTACCAACGATACGGTGCGTAAAGAAGCTTTTCGCCTTGCTTGACGATTTTGATCACGACTGCTTCGCACTTTTTCCAAACGTTTATTAATATATTTAATACGATCGCGCAATAAACGACGGTCTGTTTCCAACTGTGTTTCACCCGGCCCCCGCAACCCTATTCCGCCTTTTTGTCGTTCTAAGTGAGTCCATCCACGAATCAAGCGGGTTGATAAATGCTGCAGTTGTGCGAGCTCAACTTGCAACTTTCCTTCAAAAGTTCGCGCACGCTGTGCAAAAATATCAAGAATTAACCCGCTTCTATCAACTACGCGACATTCAAACAAGCGTTCTAAATTCCTTTCTTGTGATGGAGATAGCTCATGATTAACAAGAACCAGTTCTGCATCACAAGTTTTGACCAGTTGCGCAATTTCCTCGGCCTTGCCTTGGCCAATATAATATTTAGCATCAGGAGTTGCACGAGTACCTAAAACGCACTCTAATACTTCCGCATTAGCTGAAAGAGCTAATTCTTCAAACTCTTGCAATGCTTTACCTGCATCAATTCCTGGTAATGCCAATTGCACTAATACGGCACGCTCACCACCTTGAGGACGTTCAAACACTAACCACTACTCCTTAACTTTATGACCAGCATCACGCTAAATGTTTAAAATGGACTCCTTAACCTATTGTATTAAGCATTTTTTAGTATGATCACTAAAATTATAAGCAAAAATTCAACCTATAGGTGGAACATTTTTTGCTAGTCTGCCACAGTTCCTTCAGTTCCACCAGATTCATCATCTGCAGGCATTTTTATCGCCCGTGAGGGAACTACTGTAGAAATCGCATGCTTATAAACCATTTGCGTGATCGAATTCTTTAACATCACTACATATTGATCAAAAGAATCCACTATACCATGCAACTTAATTCCATTTACCAAAAAAATGGATACAGGCACCTTTTCCTTTCGTAATTCATTTAAAAAAGGGTCTTGTAATAAATGATTTTTAGACATTGCCTACTCCTTATTGTTATTGTATTTTTTAAAGGCAAAACATGCATCTGATCAGTAATTCGACATTTTTTCGTAAAACTTTAGATTAATTTCATGACAGTTCAATTTTAATCCGTTACTATTTGCAATTTAACGCAGAAAACCTAAAAAATAGAAATGAAGAACAGTTTTTTAAGAATTCATGGCAGTATGAAGAATTTCGGTCGTCTTCACCGAAAAAGATCAAAGGAGATGATACTCATGACGTGTACGGGGGAGCTCCTTTGTATTGTTGTTTAGTACCCCATCTTTAATTTAAGGAGGATTAAATGCCATTTAGTTATGAAGAAATCATTGAGCTAGAAAATCCCTATGAGCAACTTAGCAATGGTGATGCATTAGCTGAAAATGCGAAAGTGCTTAATCAATTAAGCGAAGAAGAGCAAAAGACTCTTGCTACAAAGATAATTGCCGCTTGCCCAGAGTCAAATTTTAAACAATATGGCCGACATATTAATGCGTTGAGGAGTTTTGAAGAGGATGGTTTTCATGCGGTAATTTCTGGAGCCTATCAAGTGAGACATAGAATTTTCTCCTTGCTCGATCCTAGAAACAAAACACCTCACTCCTTGTTCTTAGAAGAGTTTAGCTCCGATCTTTTTAATAACTTTAGTGACCTCGCCAAGGAAACATTAAAAGGCAATGAACAAGCAATTGCAGAACGACTGGCTCTTTGTACACCAGAAGGCGTACGAAGTAAATTAGCTCGGAATATAGAGATTACTTTTCCCCAGAGTTCTTTCGCAACAAAATCAAAAGCAGCTTTTGCCATACGTCGCAATGTCGATAAATTGTTAGGCGAAAATCCAGAACAATTTTTTGAAAGTCGCGATTTTAATAAAGATGCCTACAATATGTTCCCAAGTATGTTTCAAGCTTTATTAAAAGGACAAGAAGAACAAATTGGTAAAAAACTATCTACTTTAGAGCATCAAGATACCATTAGACACCAATTGGCATTACTTCACACGGAAGTATTTGATGAAGCGAATCCGTTTCGACTGATTGCCGAAGCGATGGGACCAAAATTAGAGCAAAAGAAAGTTTCATCTCAAGGCACAAACCCCAGTCGTATGTTTGCCCATTCACGAAGACCATCAATCAGTCCAAAATATCTGAATGAGACACCTAAAGTAAATAGTGAAACAGATGATAAAAAATCTGAGGAAGAATATGAAAAATCTTCGTTCAGTTGCTAATGTTAAACTCCATAGCCCTTACACTAAAGTAAGGGCCCTTTTCTTTGACCCTTAATTATAAGAGGTAACTTAATGACACACGAAAAACTTACCGTTGCATTAGTGCAAGAAAAATGGCATGAAAACCCCAAAGAACATCAAGACAAACTGGCCTCTGGAATTCACACTGCAGCACAACACGGAGCCGCTGTTGTTTGTTTACAAGAGCTCACCTTAAGTCCCTATTTTTGTACCCGATCAGATGTCGACCCTACTCCCTTTATGGAAGACATTCATACCGGCCCCACCGCACAATTTGTTAGTACAATGGCAAAGGCAAACAATATATGCATAACCGCCTCTCTCTTTGAAAAGGCAGGTTACAATACTGCTGTTGCTTATAACAATAAGGGAGAGCTTATAGGAATAACTCGCAAGCAACATATCCCCAGCGGGGAAAAATACCATGAAAATTTTTACTTTAAAGCGGGAGATTCTGATTATCCACTTCATCATATTACAGGCCATCAGTGGGGACTGCCAACTTGTTATGATCAATGGTTTCCAGAGTTGTCGCGAATTTATGGTTTAAAAGGCGCAGAAATTTTAGTTTATCCTACTGCGATCGGTGGTGAACCTACTGCTCCAGATGTCGACACTCAGCCTATGTGGCAAAAAGTAATGGTTGCTCAAGGCATTATGAGTAATACATTTATCATTGCGGCGAATCGAATTGGTTGCGAAGATGGATTAGAATTTTATGGAAGCAGCTTTATAAGTACACCTATGGGTGAAATTCTGGCGCAAGCACCGCGCGACAAGCCTGCAGTATTAGTTGCCGAGTTAGATTTCAATCAGCGTACCTTATGGGGAAGACTATTTCCTTTTGCGAAACAACGCGAACCTGAAACCTATCATGAATTAGTGAAATCACGTTAAGCCCTTTGGAATCTAGAAACTATGAAAATCAGCGCACCATCTGAAGAAAATTTATATAACATTAAAAACTGGGGTGAAGGATACTTCAGTATTAACGCCAAAGGGAACATGGAAATAAGCAAAGCACCAGGTAAACCAGGTGTCGAATTGCAAGCGATTGTCAATGCTGCAAGCAGAGCAGGGTTACATTTACCATTACTCATTCGTAGCCCAGATATTTTACATGATCGCGTACATCGTATCTATGAAGCTTTTGCCCAGGCAAAAGAAGAAAATGGGTATGCAGGAAACTATAAACTTGTTTATCCCATTAAAGTAAACCAAGAACAAAGTGTTGTTAGAGAATTATTAAAATCTCCAAGCCACACTATAGGTCTAGAAGCAGGCTCAAAACCCGAACTCATGGCCGTCATTGGTATGCTCAGCAATCATCAAGAAAGCACTATAGTCTGTAATGGCTATAAAGACAGCTACTACATCCGTACTGCATTAATTGCGCAACAAATGGGTCATAAGGTTTTTATCGTCATCGAAAAAATCTCTGAGCTCGCTATTATTTTAAAAGAGTCCGCTCGTCTAAAAATTAAACCAACTCTTGGTGTCCGTATTCGCTTAATCAGCAAAAGCGCAGGAAAATGGGAGCATACAGGAGGAGTAAAATCCAAGTTTGGCCTCAATGCAAAACAAGTTCTTGAATTGATTGCTCAATTAAAAGCTCATGATATGCTTGACTGTCTTCAACTCATGCATTGTCATCTAGGCTCACAAATTGCCAATATTCATGATATTCGCCATTGCATGCAAGAGGTTTCCCGCTATTATGTCGAATTACGCCAATTAAACGCACCAATAGATACTATTGATGTGGGTGGTGGATTAAGTGTGGATTATGAAGGGACACACTCTAATCAAGGCTGCTCTATGAACTACAGTTTACGTGAATATGCCACCCACATTCTTTTGGCAATTCAGTATTTATGTCAGGAATACAAGGTTCCCGAGCCCAATATTATTTCTGAATCAGGTCGAGCACTAACAGCACATCATGCTATTTTAATTGCCGATATTAGTGATATAGAAATGATCCACAAGCAGCCTACACTTCCAGAGATTACGAGTGAAGACTCTCATGTGATTCGTGACATTTATGATACTTATCAATCAATTACTAACAGTGCCCCAATAGAAATTTACAATTACGCAGAACACTCCCTCAATGAAGCGCACTCTTTATTTAAGCATGGAGTAATTAGCCTACAAGAGAAAGCCAAAGTTGAAGCATTCTATACCAACATTTGTATGGAGCTTAAAGAACGGCTAAATCCAGATATTCCTACTGAAGAAACCTTATTAGCAAAAATCAATGAAGATATGGCAGTCAAAGTTTTTTGTAATATTTCCTTTTTCCAATCCATTCCAGATGCTTGGGCTATAGGCCAAATTTTTCCCATAGCACCTATTTCGCAGTTAACAAATACCCCATCTATGCACAGTATATTACAAGATTTGACTTGTGATTCGGATGGAACTATTAAAGAGTATCTAGGAAGTTCTTGTGTGAACTCCACTTTAATGCTTCCTCTTTATGACAATAACAATCCTTATTCTTTAGGTTTCTTTCTTGTAGGTGCTTATCAGGAGATATTAGGTAATCTTCATAATTTATTTGGTGATACCAATTCTTTAGATGTCAAACTTTTTGATGATGGCCAATTTGAATTGAATGACTTAGTCAGCGGGGACACCGTAACTAACGTACTTAATCTTGCACATTTTGATACTAAAAAACTGGCTCAATCTTATGAGAAACAACTCATTCAGGCAGAACTACCTGAAGAGAAAACATTGCTCTATTTAAATGAATTGAGAAGTATTTTTTCTCAATTAACTTATTTAGACGCAAACATTCGGAGAAAATAAAATGACCCCAAAGCAAAGTGGATTTTTTATGCCCGCTGAATGGTATCCTCATGAACGATGCTGGATGGCTTGGCCTTGCCACCTAGAAACTTGGTCTAAAATCGGACTACAAAGAGCTCGGATAGCTTATGCACGCGTTGCCCAGGCCATAGCCCAATATGAACCTGTTACTCTACTTGTTAATCCGGGAGATGAGGAATCGGCTAAAGAGTTGTGCATCAATAATAACATCACATTAGTGTCTCTTCCCATCAATGATTCTTGGACGCGAGATACCGGGCCTACTTTTTTGTTAGATAAAGCACAGCGCTTAGCAGGAGTAGACTGGATTCATAATGCTTGGGGAGGGAACTACCAAGATTGTGCACTCGACAATCAAATTGCTTCCGAAATTATAAAACAAACCCGTGCGTTATCTTTTCGAGCCCCCTTGGTTATGGAGGGTGGATCTTTTCATGTCGATGGAGAAGGAACCATCCTGACTTCTCGTGAATGTCTACTTAATGAAAACCGCAATCCACAATTAAGCCAACAACAGATTGAAAATTATCTGTATGATTTTCTTGGAGGACAGAAAATCATATGGCTCAATAAAGGGTTATTAGGAGATGAAACAGATGGTCATATTGATGAAATCGCTTGTTTCATCGCGCCAGGAAAAGTGTTATGTCTTATTACCCATGACAAAAAAGATCCTAATTATGAAAATTTACATGAAAACTTAGAAATTCTTAAATCCACAACCGATGCGAAAGGGCGTAAACTCGAAGTCTATACAGTGGAGCAACCACCAGCTACACACCTTAATGGGGAACGACTCACTTTATCCTATATTAATTTTTATTTGGCAAATAAAGGAATAGTCATGCCTGCATTTGGGTATGAAAAACAGGATAAAGCAGCCTTTCAGCTATTCACACAGCTATTTCCTAATTATGAGATTACTCAAATAGAGGTGGTGGATGTATTTGCTGGAGGGGGTGGAATTCATTGTATAACTCAACAACAACCTAAGAAAATGCCTTGAACTCTTTGAGATATTTCTTACATCTTGTTGCTCGATTCACGCAATGACAACAGCCATGAAAAGGCTATACTGTATCTCATAGGGATGACACGGACTTGTCTGACAGGATGTCACACTAAGGGACAAGCACATCGGATGTGCTTCGCTGCATGGATGCAGCACCGCTTAATATATCTTATTCTCCGTAACAAAGCACTACACCCTTCACTTAGATTAAGTGAAGGGTTCTCATTTAAGCAATATAAAAGACAATTCCATGCCTTTTATGTCAAAGATCTTAATTAGGTACTTGAGCCAGGAATCATACCATTAGGACCAGCAGTGACACCACCACTTGAACCGAACATTGTTGTGCCAGTAACTCCTAAAACCGAAGGCAGGAATAATAACGCAGCAGCGATAAAAACTAACGCAATTGGAGTTCCTATAGCAACTTGGGTGGGGTTATCTTTATGCTGTTTAAATTTCATAATAGCCCCGATAGAAAACGCTAAACCAGCTAGATAAGAACCAGCCGTTATTAGTTTAGTTAGGTTTGTAAATGACGATGTAATTTGTGATGCCATACCTCCTACGCTCATATCTCCTGCAGCCGCACTTTGACTGACTAATGCCAATACACCCAGACAAGCAATACTAGCAAACCAATTTTTAAAACTTAATTTATTACGCTTCACATTATTCTCCTTCACGCTCCATCAGATCAATTATCAAGTAATTCAAATTTCCATTACTTACTTTAATCATAACGATTAAATATTAAACCAATATTATATTTTTATTCCATTTGCGCATGTGGAATTCTGTAGCGTAATAGCTTATTTACTATCTGTGATCTTAAGCTAAAATAATAGCTCTTATTGTTCCTGCAAATGCAGAAGGTAAATTCGCATTTTGTCCTGGGGTAGGTATATAAGAAAGGGCTGGCTCTAAATAAATATTAGTGATTATTTTTGCCTGATAGTAAACCTGGTACATCAGTTCGGTAGATCGATTCGTACTGCGTTGATTAAGCCATGCTAAAGAAAAACCAAATCCCATTGAATCAGCATCTCGATTGGCAATCAAACCAAATGCAGTTAACCCTGCACCAATAGATTTATTCATAGATAATGCACTGGAATTATTGATACTCAATTGGTAAAAAGCAGAGATCCCACTGATATCATATCCAGGATTACGGTACCATAAGCGCTGTGATCCGAATAAATAAGCCCCTGTAGCCCCTGTTTCAATAAGATTATGCTGGCGAATTAGGCCTGTTTGATGCCATATGCCGATCCCAGAAGTTCCGGGCAAATGTTTTCTTCCTAAAACCCAGGCCCCACCCGTTTCAGCAACTTGAAAGTAATTTCCATTAAACGTTGGTCCAGACAAGCCGGTTTGTTTACCATTGGCTAAATTACCATCATAAATACCATAAGCAAGATACCATTGCTTCACTGGGGTAAAATTCAAGGTTATTCCATACGCGGAGTTCGTGTATCCCGGCATCACACCATCTACCGCAGGATTGATAAAAATAGGCGTATAAATCAAACTGGTTACGGCAGGGATATTAGGTTCACCTGCACTCAAAGGAACAGGTTTAATTACGTTATTAAAATCAAGGGTAGTTATTGTTTTTCCAATACGCACAAATAGACTATCGTCAAACAGTGCTTGCCGGTACCATAGTGCATAAAGTTCCGAACGATCGAAAGGAGCAACATCAGGTAAAGAGTTATATCCTTGAAAAAGACCGGCTTGTGCATTAGTATTTTGCGCATTTTGTTGTAAAAATTGAGCACTAAATACCCCCCCTCTCCATCCATTAAATTGTTCCATATCAACAGTTAAATCAACCAATAGTACACTATTTGAAGTAACTCGCTCTGAATGAGGTATACCGCCAGAAAATAAATCGTTAGTATCTCCAATCCAGGCTCCTTGGAGCATAATTCCATGATTATTTTCAATACCAAGTTTTTTCTCAATATAGCGCTGAATTGTCCCTGTCCCTGTAGGTACATTAATCGCTGCAGGGTTGGAGCTGATACTCGTAGTTTTGCGATTTCCTGTAGGTGTTAATTTTTTAGAGCTGGCTTTAATTGTCTCTGCAGATGCATCATGAATTGTAACAATTAGAATAAAAAAAAAGATGCGTTTTATCATTTTCTTTGTGTCCAAGACAATAACCAAGGCACAGACAGTCCCTTGAAAAATGCTTTTCGATTTACCATCCAATAATGAGCACTCATTTATTGATTAATATCCTCATGCTTTCCCACCGTTGAGAAGTAATTAGCAAAAAATCCTGCCCTATGTAGAGGCTCCCTCAATCGACTTCTCGTGGCTTGTCCGCGGGATCCAATGATATTCAGGATCCCACGAAAAAATAGCAGGGCGTGGGCATATTACTGTTTAACATCCTGCTCCAGCCATTAGTACTCTAGGTACAAGTTGATTTTGATTCACTACATAAGTTTTATTGGCAACAATGTCCACCCAGTTCGTGAGAAAGTCAGGTTCTTTATTGTCCTTTGACCACGCCACTAATCTAAAATACAGGGCATGATTAGGAGAAGTAAGCTGAACCATTCCTTTTTGAGTAAGCATCATTAGCGAATTTGTATCTAGGGTTGTGCGATTAAGGATACTCTTATTCGCTTTTTGTATCGCCTTAGCTGAAACTGCCCATTGCACTGCAATTTTGCCAAATTTACCTTTTTCTGGATAGTCCGTTTTATTATCAAGCACAATATTGCCACCAAAAACTCCAGAAGCCATTAAATTTAAATATAAATAAACTAAGATTTTTTTCATTATTTCACCTAATGGTTATTGAATAATTTTGCCTTCTTGAGGTACACAGGTTGCATTTTCATTGATCTTTGGCGTCTCTAGCGGAAACTTGCCTTCAGCAGAAAGAGTGGTTTTTTTATCAAGATTTTTGAATGCTTCTTTAGGAATATGTACAGCCACACTTTTAATCACATTAACCGCCTCAGGAATGTCGAAATTACCTACCATACTTAAAAACTGGTAACTTTCTTGTGGTGAAAACCCTTGTGTTCGCACTAAGAATTCAATAGCATTTTTAGAAGCAAGCTGCATGGCCTCAAATAGATCCTCATGCAATCCTATCACAATCCATTCTTTCGAATTTTCGACAATTGGCCAAGTAAATAAGCTACTGCCATTTCGTTTTGTTTTATCAAATACTCCCTCAGCTTTTAGATCTTTTCGTACGACAAACTGTAAAGTGATTCCTTCATAAGAAGTTTCAAGTGCAGTAACATCAATTTCTCCATTACTTTGCATTGCATGCGAATCACCGGTCCAAACTAAAGCCCCCTTTTGAAAAACGGGCAGATAAAGAATAGAACCAACCTGTAAATCCGGTTGATCTAAATTACCGCCGAATGGACCTGGAGGAACAGAATTAAATTCACCAGGAACAGGTTGACCCATTTGGGTTTCTAAATTTACAGGCCATTCATTAGGCCAGTCTTTAGGAGGAGCGACTGCAATAATACCCGGAAACGGTTTTAGTTTTAAACATACGCCTTTTGTGAATTCTGTAGTGTTTTTTTCTTTATTATATTTAAAGTACATAATCCTTGGTTGGGTAAATTCTGATAAAATACCCTGGGTAGGACTTAAAAAATTATATCCAAAATCATTCAATTTGATGTCTAATATCCGAATTTCCAGCACATCTCCCGGCTCGGCCTCTTCAATGTAAACAGGACCTGTTAAGCTATGCATACCACGTCTTTTTTGAATGTCATATTTTGTATAAAACTGTGCAACTTCAGCAGGAGTTGTCTTATTGAAAACCATTTCATGCAGACAACTGTTCCAAGTTTCCAAAGATACAGAATCTCCAGAGTGCACTTTAACTACAGGTTGTTTATCCAGGGTAAACAGACCTAAAGTCACTGTATCTTTTGTTGCTGGAACCCGGTAAGTTTCTGCTGATGCAGTAGAAATAAATACCATTGAGATTAATAAAATAAGAGTTTTTGGGGTTTTTAGCATTTCTAGTCCTTGAGAATGGCTAATGAACAACATTGAAATTTGGAAGCATTAATATATTTAATATAAATATTAAAAAAAATCAAATGGTTGTGACTTAATTCCCCTACTGACAATAAAACTGATAAATATAGGTTAAGCTCGGTAAGGATGTTTACATAGCCTGCTAATTTTGAACCCTAGAATCTAAGTTTCGCCTTACATGAAAATCCTAGCTGGTAATAAATTCAGCCCATTTGTAATACTGCCACGCCCTTGAACTTCAGTGCGGGCGGGCAGACAATGACTTTTTATTTGGGGACTAAACCAACAGAGCTATCGCACTCTTCGGATAAGTTAATGCAGTATTTTCTCTGAGCTATTTTCATATGATGAACAAATTCAGAAGGTAGATATCCCTTTTTTTGCAAGACTTTATCCCCTTCAACCAGTACTCTCTCAGAGGCTTCTGTGAGAGAAAGATCATCATACTTATGCGGAATTCCAACGGGATTTCCAACACAATTCTCCAACCAAAAACACATAGTATACTCACTTGGATCTATGTTGTTTCTTTTATAGAAATCTTTAACCAGCATATTCGATTTAAATGGAGGATCTATTTGATTGAAGAAACCGAGGGTATTAGCGTGTTTTTCGGGCAAGTTTATGCTGGCATTTCGTTCGAATCTGGTACTATGTTGAATTGAAGGAGTAATGATCTCTTCCGATAAGTTAACGCAGTATGTTCTTTGAGCTATTTTCATATGATGAATAAATTCAGAAGGCAGGCATCCTTTTTTTTGCAAGACCTTATCCCCTTCAACCAGTAATTTCTCATAAGCTTCTGTGAGAGAAAGATCATCATACACATGGGGAATTCCAACGGGGTTTCCAACACAATTCTCTAACCATAAACAAATAGTATACTCACTTGAGTCTATGTTGTATTTTTTATAGAAATCTTTAACCAAGGTATCCGATTTACTAGGAATATATATTTCATGAAACTTCATATTTAACCTCGAAAAATTTTATTAATAGTGATTATATGTTTTGAAAAGATTTTCGGATTGACTTTAACAAGGAATTATTATTATATTCTTAACAAAGCAAGAGCCCTTTTTCTAAGCTATTCCTTTATGGAATTACTCATATTTTCAATATCTTATAATCTGTTCACGTGATCAGGGTCTGTAAAATCCAGCTCAAAATAGACACGATTGAAAAATGGCAAATTTTAATTTTTTGTTTATTCTGAATCACACATTCTGGATTTATTGAAGCAAGCTCTTGAGGCTTTAAAGAAATGATTTTGAGCTTTTTAAATTAGAGCCTATCCAACAAAATCAATCTCGCTGGATGAGTGTACATACTGTTTTAATTCAAGAGAGCTGAAAAACTAGGGAAAACAACCTTTATATACCATTTGTAACCAGGCAACATCCTGAGCGTTGCCTAATTAACTTATAAATACGATAAAAATAGATACTGAATACGCCCACTAGATATTTAACTGGCTTTGTATTATTTCCTCTTCGCTAAATTCTCTTACAAAATCCCCTTTAAATTCATTAAATACACCATTGAAATGTCCTTCGAATTTTTGAGGCTGGAATAATGTTCCTGCCATAAAATGACTTTTAGCAACCATTTCTGGTACGTTGGGCCTGGCTTTTTTCGATTGGGGTATTCCTGATTCAATTTCTATACGTTTTTTATTTAATTCAGCAACAATTTCATTAGCTTTGGTGTCCAGCATTAATTGTTGCGCCTCATTTCCTTCGCGGTGTTCATTACAAACATAAATATCTGCCCCAACAGAACTACTTGCTGTATATTTTAAGAACCCGGGCCCTACATATTTTTTCTCTTGTTTTACACCCTCAAGCCGAACTCGACCACGTTGTTCTACATCACGTTTAATGCGGCGCTCGATAACATCAAGATAGTTTTCAGTAGTTATATTTACTGTCACTACAGGCAAATCGGATAATCCATATTTTTTATAAAAATATTGAGCAAATATACCTTCCATGATAATCACATCAGATGGGTGGATTGTTTCTTCTCCTTTTCTGCTATTTGACTTGAAGTCAAAAAGTGGTTTTGTAATTGATTTTCCATTATTCAACTCAGCGATATGTTCTTTTAGCAAGTCCAAGTGCAGCATTTCTGGTGTATCAAAATTTGTATTTTTTCTAAAGTATTCGAGATCTACACCCTCAGGTATCTCATGGTAATAATCATCCATGTTTAATATTTGAGCACTCATTCCATTATCTTTTAGCTTAGTGAGAAGATGGTGGGATAAACCTGTTTTTCCGGATCCAGATGCACCACCAATAATTACAAAGAACATATCTAGCCTCGTCTAAAGAGAACAAATAAAATAAAGGCTGCAGATTATATATTTTATGACCAGTTGTAGCAAATAAAAGCATGGGATTCTTTATATGATCAAAATTACCAGATAAAGTGAAACTAGAATTGAAACGTTACACGTAGAGTAACGGAGTTTGCCTTATTTTTAGATTTTGAGTTAGGATTGTGTACAGTAATGAACTCTTGAGCGATAGAAATCACACTCAAGAGTTTTTACTTTTGTGGAGAAAAGTATTGGAACCCATTAAAAACTAATCCTCTGACACATTAGAGTATTAGAATTTGCAAGAGCAGCTAGAGTAACCTTTATGGCGCCCCACGCTAGCTCAACTACAAAACAATTTTATCATTACTTCTAAAAAGATTTATATCGTGGCATAGGTGTTATCATTTGTCCAGAAATGTTTTTAATGTTTTATTAGAAATTGCCATTTACTACACTCCACCCGAGATATCAGCGCCTCAAAATAAATCATTAACCATAAAATAAACCCTTTTATTTAAACTATTTTTAATTAATTCATTTATTACAAAAATTACTATAAAAACTTTACGTGATCATGAAACACTGATCACGCAACTTATAATTATACATCGATATTTTCAGCCTCAAGTGCATTGAACTCAATAAATTCTCTTCTGGGCTCAACGTTATCCCCCATGAGTGTAGTAAATATTGCATCGGCAGCCACTGCGTCTTCAATATTCACTTGCAGCATACGCCGTACCGTAGGATCCATTGTTGTTTCCCATAATTGTTCAGGGTTCATCTCTCCAAGACCTTTATATCGCTGAATCGTTTGACCTCGCTTCGCCTCTTCCATTAACCAATCTAAAGCTTGCTCGAAGCTTTCTACAGCCAACTCTTTGTCTCCTCGTTTGATATATGCCCCTTCTTCTATCAAACTTGCTAACTTAGAACCAAGACTAACTAGCTCTTTGTAGTCTTTAGAATTGAAAAACTCCGCATTTATAGGGATAGGATTTTTTGCTCCATGCTGAGTGACAATGATCCTAGGCAGAAATTGATTCGTATCAGGTAGCATATGGACATCAACATCATACTGTTCCGTTTTACTTCCCACTTGCTGTAAGCTGGAGTGTAACTGTTTACACCAGTTTGCTATTTTTTCTTCCTGATTAAGATCTTCAATATGAAGTATGGGTAAATAGGCAATACGCTTCAATATATCTGTAGGATATCTCCGCTTGTAACGTTTGATAATTTTTTCCGCACGTCTGAACTGATGCACCAATTCTTCAAGAGCTTTCGAGGCGATGGAAGGAGCATCTTTTGTAGGAAAAAATGCAGCGCCATCTAATGCGCTCTGTGTTAAATATTCAAACAAAGCCTCATCATCTTTAACGTATTGTTCTTGTTTTCCACGTTTAACTTTATATAACGGTGGCTGTGCAATATAAATATACCCACGCTCTATTAGTTCTGGAGTTTGCCTGTAGAAAAAGGTAAGTAATAATGTTCTGATGTGCGAACCGTCAACATCCGCATCTGTCATAATAATGATTCGATGGTATCTTACTTTATCGGGATCATATTCGTCAGGACCTATACCACAGCCCAAAGCCGTAATCAGTGTCGCTACCTCTTGAGAAGAAAGCATCTTATCAAAACGTGCCTTTTCAACGTTAAGTATTTTTCCTTTAAGTGGTAAAATTGCCTGGAATTTTCTATCTCGCCCCTGTTTGGCTGAACCACCTGCTGAATCTCCCTCTACTAAATAAAGCTCAGATAAGGCTGGGTCTTTTTCTTGACAATCAGCAAGCTTCCCTGGTAATCCCGCGATATCTAATGCGCCTTTACGCCGAGTCATTTCTCGAGCACGACGAGCTGCCTCTCTTGCGCGAGCTGCATCAATAATTTTAGCAACAATAGCTTTTGCACTAGACGGATTTTCTAAAAGAAAATCATTAAACTTTTCTGAAACACTGGACTCTACCACTGACTTGACTTCAGAGGAAACAAGCTTATCTTTTGTTTGAGAAGAAAATTTTGGATCAGGAACTTTTACAGAAAGTATCGCAGTTAATCCTTCACGCGCATCGTCTCCTGTTGGCGATACCTTAGCTTTCTTAGCATATCCTTCACTTTCAATATAGTTGTTTAAAGTTCGGGTCAATGCAGCTCTAAATCCTGCCATATGAGTTCCGCCATCACGCTGAGGTATATTGTTAGTAAAACAATAGAGCGTTTCTTGATATGAATCATTCCACTGCATTGAAAGCTCAACAACAATATTCTCTTTTTCAGCTGTCATGGAGAATACGATGGGCATAATCACATTTTTATTCTTATTAAGATGCTCAACAAAAGCTTTTATACCGCCTTCATAGTGAAAAGTATCCTGCCTTTGCGAGCGCTCATCAAATAAATGGATGCAAACACCCGAATTTAGATAAGAGAGTTCTCTTAAGCGTTTCGCTAGAATATCGTAGTGGAACTCTATATTTGAAAAAGTATCAGCACTTGGTTTAAACCAAATTTGTGTTCCTGTCGTTGTTGCATCTCCAGTTTCTGCCATTGGAGCATCTGGAACCCCATTCCGATAACGTTGCTCATAGATTTTACCATGACGCCGCACAGTCAAATATAATTCTTCGGATAAAGCGTTAACTACTGACACACCGACGCCATGTAAACCACCAGATACTTTATAGGAATTATCATCAAACTTACCTCCTGCATGCAAGACCGTCATAATCACCTCAGCAGCAGAACGACCTTCTTCTTTATGAATATCAACAGGTATGCCTCGACCGTCATCTTTAACAGTAATTGACTCATCAGAATGGATAGTAACAAAAACTTCTTTGCAATATCCCGCCAGTGCCTCATCTATAGAGTTATCAACAACTTCAAAAACCATATGATGCAGGCCGGTACCATCATCCGTATCACCAATATACATACCTGGTCTTTTTCTTACTGCATCTAACCCCTTTAGAACTTTAATATTATTTGAATCGTAACTGGCATCTACGCTCATTAAGTGGTCCTCTTAACCCTATTATGGTTTCTCAAATATCTTATCATAGCATAATTTGTATTGTGTTTATATGTGATTTAGGAACTTTGACCATGCTGGTTCATTTGTTTTTTAAAGAGTACATGAATATCTATTTAACTCATTATAATACAATAATCTTACCTACTTTTTGTTTCACGTGAAACATTATTACCCGGGACAAACACAGCGCTCAAAAGTCATTGGGTCTAGTTGAATTGACTTACTATTCCTGAATTAATTTGGTATCTTGAACTGAGATCGCTCGATAGATTTTCCAACAATGCATTTGAATTTGAAATTGAAGTAATAATATATTGTCCCCTTCTAGTGACTAAATGAGACATTATTTTCCTTTGATGATTATCATCAAGTTCCGATGCAAGATCATCAATCAAGTATAAACAGTCTTCTGTAACAAGGTTCCCTTGTGCTAGTTTTAGTGAAATTAAAATAATTTTTTGTTGGCCTCTCGAAATGAAATGCTTAGCCTTATTATTGTTAACTTCGATAATAAAGTCGGCTTGATGTGCACCATGCTGCGTGTATAATCTTTGCCTGTCACTTTCAAAGTTATCAACTAATATTTCTTCTAAAGTTTTGCCCGAATTCTTTTTATCCCAACCTTTATAATACTTTAAAGTACATTCAAGTTCGCTAAGATCATGAAGTACAGAAATAAACTCACGCTCCCATTGAATGAAATAATCCTCTCTTAATTGATGAAGCTGATAAGCCAATTGAGCGAGCTGTTTGTCCCAAGGAATATATTGTGATGAAGGCGCTCGAATCTTTAAAAGTGCGTTCCGTTGTTTTAGAACACGTTTATATTCTTTCCATAGGGCAAAGTAATTATGTTTCACGTGAAACAACCCCCAATCCAATAAATTTCTTCTGACCGAGGGACCTGCATCAATAATTTGAAAGAGATCAGAATAAAAAATCTGACAAGGTAACGCATAAGCGAGTTGGCTGGTAGTAGAACAAAATTGATTGTTCAACTTAACTTGAGTTGCACCCGAATAAGACTTTTGAATACTGATTGTTTCTTCATTGCTCCCTCTTGCAAATACAGCCATAGAAGAATGATCATTTGAGATAATTGGTGAAATTTCTCTAGTGCGAAAAGAATGACCACAACTTAACAGATATAAAGCTTCAAGAACAGAAGTCTTCCCACTCCCATTAGGCCCAAAAATGAAATTAAATCGCGAGTTTAATTCGAGATGTGCAGATATAATATTCCGTAATTGATGGATTTTTAACTCAGTAAGAATCATATTTTCATTGGCATAATAATATATTGATAATCTTCATCATTTAATGATTCGATTAAAATACTACTATCCGTATTTGATAAAGATAAGCGAATTTGTCCTTCACCAAAATGAGAAAGAACATCTAATAAATAAGTTGCGTTCAATCCAATTTTTAATTCATCTCCCTGAGTTTCAGCAATGAGTGACTCGACAGCTTCTTCCTGTTCATTATTGTTAGCAATTAAAGTGAGCATGTCTGGTTGCAGATGAAGCATAACCGCTTTTGATTTTTCATGTGCTAAAATAACTATTCGCGATAATGAGCGCTTCAGAACAGAACAGTCAATAAGAATGTGTTTATCTTGATTCCTTGGTATTGCTTTAGTATATGGAGGAAAACGAGCTTCAATTAATTTAGATATAAATACAAACTGTCGCGTTACCAGTTTAAAATGAGATTTTCCAGCTGCCAATAAAATTTCTTCATCATCAATATAATTAAGAATCCGCAATAACTCTTGAACTCCTTTTTTGGGTAACAGCAATTTTTTATCACTAATATTAGAGCATTGATAACGGCAAATAGCCATTCTATGCCCATCGGTGGCGACAGCAGAAATAAGGTTAGGTTCAAAATCAAGAAACAGACCATTAAGAAAGACGCGAACATCTTGTTGAGCCATTGCAAAATGTGTTGATTGCAATAACTTCAATAAAACCAAACGAGGTAATGTTAACTCAACCTCATTACATTCATCTTCACTAAGAGGATAACCATCTGCAGACAAGGTAGTAAGTTTAAAAGAACTACGCCCTTGTTTAATGGTTAAAAGAGAGTTATCAACAAGCACATCAGGACTTGTTGCATCATCAAGAGAACGAATAATATCAATAAATTTTTTAGCTGGAACCGTAATACTCCCTGAATTTTGCTTGGACACACAAGCGACTTGAGCTGAAATTTCGATCTCTAAATCGGTAGCAGTGATATTTAATAAACCATCTGACAATTTAAGAAAAAAATTAGACAATATAGCTAAAGATTGCTTTTTGTCTACAGCTCCAGCAACGGCGAGTAGTGGAGGAAGTAAATCTTCTTTTTTTATAGTGAATTCAAACAAGATAGAACTCCTAACGAATTTCGGGACAAGATTAAAATCTCTAATAGAGAGTACTTATTACATATTACATGCTATGTGTTAAGAGGATAGAATACGCATTAAATTTTTATAATCTTCAGCAAAATCACTATCATCCTGAATTAATTCCTTAACTTTTCTACATGCATGAATCACTGTAGTATGATCTCTACCGCCAAAATGATCGCCAATTTCAGGCAAACTATGGTTTGTCAACTCTTTACTTAAGGCCATAGCCATTTGTCGAGGTCTTGCAATAGAGCGACTACGACGCTTTGATAATAAATCAGCCACCTTGACTTTATAATATTCAGCCACGGTTTTTTGAATATTTTCTATTGTAACCAATTTATCTTGTAATGCGAGAAGATCACGTAAAGCTTCATGTACAAATTCAATAGTAATGGGCTTTCCGGTAAAATGGGCATTGGCTATGACTCGACGTAATGCCCCCTCAAGTTCTCTTACATTGGAACGAATTCGTTTCGCAATAAAAAAAGCTACTTCATAAGGCAAGTCAATATTTGATTGCTCAGCTTTACTGATTAGAATAGCAACTCGAGTTTCTAGTTCAGGAGGTTCAACAGCTACTGTTAATCCCCAGCCAAATCGAGACTTCAAGCGCTCCTCCATCCCTTCAATTTCTTTAGGGTATCGATCACTTGTTAATATAATCTGTTGCTGTCCCTCTAACAAGGCATTGAAAGTATGGAAAAACTCTTCTTGGGAGCGGTCTTTACCCGCGAAAAACTGAATATCATCAATAAGCAAGGCATTTAGTGAACGATAAAAACGTTTAAACTCATTGATTGAATTGGTCTGAATGGCTTTAACCATGTCAGCAACAAAACGCTCGGAATGTAAATATAAGATTTTAGCATCGGGATTGTTTTTTAATATGGAATTACCAATAGCATGCATCAAATGTGTTTTTCCTAAACCTACACCCCCATAAATAAATAATGGATTGTATGCATCACCAGGCCGTTCAGCAACTTGCATTGACGCAGCACGTGCCAACTGGTTGGAATTACCTTCCACAAAGCTTTCGAAAACAAATTTTTTATTTAAATGACTACTCTTATAATCAACTGCTTTTTTAGGTGTGGCTTTAATTTCAGTTGAATTAGTAGCGATATTGACTTGCGTTTTAAATGATCCTGAGGAACTCGAATCAGAATCACTACTGGAAGTTTTGCTGCCAATTTCAATAGATACGGATTTAATTTCATCGCCACTAAGCTGATTAATTAACTCTTCAATTCGAGAAAAGAAATGTTTTTTTACCCAGTCGACTACAAATCGATTAGGAGCAAACAAAATCAAACGTTGCTCATCAGTATGAGCCTGTAAAGGACGCAGCCAAGTATTGAATTGTTGAGCAGAATACTCATCTTGCAAGAGACCTAAACATTTTTGCCAAACGGATGCTGACAC